>NZ_ARQF01000017.1 GCF_000384815.1 Halodesulfovibrio aestuarii DSM 17919 = ATCC 29578 | reverse complement strand
CAAAGAGTTTCAAAGCGACGACAAAAGACCAGTTGTCTTCTGAAGTGCGAAAAGCGTTTTGCCTTATCTTACTTCAGGAGTCAACCTCTTTTTTGAATTACTTTCGAAGAAGTTGTCTTTCGTTTTTGCGTCGTTAATTGAAAATGAACAAGCTGTTTTGGTGCGACCCGTTTGGGCTGCTCCGTTGCAGCGAGAGACGTTCTATGCAAACCTGCCCTCTCCGTCAACATGTTTTTAATATTTTTTTAATGCTTTTTCTAAACAATCATCAGACTACATGGTAACATACTGATTTTACAAAATTACACTCATAATACTTTTTCAACATTTTCCCTTTGCAATAAGAAAAAGCGGAATGCCTTAGTCGACATCCCGCTTTTCCTGTAATTTTGTTGCTTATTACAACTCAGGAATCGTGATGTCACCAGCAGAAACCATTTCTTCGATCTGAGCAACGTCTTTGTCACCACGACCAGAAAGGCATACTATAAGAATCTGATCCTTATCCATCTGCGGTGCAATCTTCATTGCGTGTGCAAGGGCATGGGAAGATTCGATTGCAGGAATAATACCTTCGGTACGGGAGAGTGCAAAGAATGCATCCATTGCTTCTTTATCACTGATATACGCATATTCTGCACGACCAGCATCTTTAAGAAATGCGTGCTCTGGCCCTACACTCGGGTAATCAAGACCAGCAGATATTGAGTAAACTTCAGCAGCTTCGCCATTTTCATCTTTAAGCATGTAAGAATTGAACCCATGCATTATACCCGGCTCGCCGAGGCTCAAGGATGCTGCATGCTCACCATACTTAAGACCACGACCTGCCGGTTCTACACCAATAAGACGTACGCCTTCTTCTTCAATAAAATCTGCAAACATACCGATTGCGTTTGAACCGCCACCAACACAGGCGAGACAGCAATCCGGCAAACGACCTTCCTGCTCAAGAATCTGACGCTTTGCCTCTTTACTGATGATATGCTGAAATTCGCGGACGATTGTCGGGTACGGATGTGGACCTACTGCTGACCCAAGAAGGTAGAAAGTGTCTTCTGAAGATTGAACCAGTTCTGCCAACGCTTCATCAACTGCTTCTTTCAGCGTTCTCTGACCGCTGGTTGCAGCGACAACTTTTGCGCCCATCATCTGCATACGGAATACGTTGAGCTTCTGACGTTCAATATCAACTTCACCCATAAAAATGGTACATTCCATACCCATGAGAGCAGCCGTTGCAGCTGTTGCGACGCCATGCTGACCAGCACCGGTTTCAGCGATGATGCGTTTTTTGCCCATACGCTTTGCAAGTAAAATCTGCCCGATGGTGTTGTTAACTTTATGTGCACCAAGGTGGTTCAAATCTTCCCGTTTAAGGTAGATTTTTGCGCCACCAAGTCTTTCTGTAAGATTGGAACAAAGGTAGAGGGGAGTTTCGCGACCTGAGAACTGAGTCAAATAGTAATGATACTCTTTGATGAACTCAGGATCGTTGCGGTATTTTTCGAAAGCTGCTTCAAGCTCTGCAAGGACAGGCTTTAATGGTTCCGGAACGTACTGTCCGCCGTATTCACCAAAAAAACCCGCCGCTGAAACTTCGTTGTTCACTGCTGTAGACATAATGAGTCTCCTTAATATGTTACGGCAGTGCTTAGACCATAAAAAAAACCGCGGTCAGTTTGCACTACCGCGGTTTTAGTAAGTTCTACGTAATATTTTTACGCAGGCAATAACAATCCACGGCGCCTTTTACCAGCGCCACCACCAATTTCGAAGAGAAAGAATGGATGAATTGTTAGTTTTCTGCATGTCCAAACTGTAAGACTATAAGCTTTGTTCTGTCAATAAAATTTGTTTTGAAAAATACAAATCTAATTCGCACGCTTCATTAAAAACCAGAGAGCATTAAGCACCTGCATTGTGCCGCCCTGTCGATCTTTAAGCCACGCCGCAAAACGCTTCTGCACTACTTCCGGTTTTGCGGCTCGCTTAAGAATGCGCATGAGCTGATCGTAGACATCATCCACATTATCCATAGAGTACACCATCTTTTCATCGATGACGCCTTCTGCCCATTGAAAGTTATGGTAGCTGGTGCCGATAACGGGGTTCTTGCCAACCGCAAGAGGCTCAAGGAAATTCTGACCACCTAGTGGAGCAAGGCTGCCACCAACAAAAACTGCACGAGCAAGCTGATACGCATATCCCAGCTCACCAAAGGTATCCCACAAAATGACAGTTCCCGGAACAGGTGGCTCTGTAATCTGTGATCGAAGGACGAAAGGTAAATCTGTGCCGTTCAGCATCATTTCCCACACCCCAACTCGCTCCATATGCCGAGGAAAAAGCGCTATACTTGTCTTTGGACGGGCCTCTTTAAGACGGGTAACCAAATCAAGGAGATCAGACTCTTCTTCTTCACGAACAGAACCGAGCACAACAAGGGGGGTGTTCTTCTTAATAACTTTACCAATCAGCGGATTCTTACCTCGGATGCGACCAACAGAAACACTATCAAATTTAATATTGTTCATAGCATACACGCCCTGTTCTCCAAAAAGAGCCGCGTACCTGCGGGCATCTTTATCAGAAATAGCGTGAATCATTGCCGGTCGGATACGACGCCAGAATCCGGCAGTCGCTAGATACCCTGCAAGTGACCGCGGGTTCATTCGTCCATTGAAGACCGCGACTGGGGTATTTCGCACGGCACAGGCTGTCATAAGCCCCGGCCACAATTCTGTTTCCAGTAAAACCATGGTTTTCGGCGCTACCATTTCCACGGCACGCTCCATCACATGGGGCTGATCATACGGAAAATACCTTACGAGGATATCAAGATAACTTTTTTCTTTGGAAGCCCACTCTCTGGCTTTTTCTAAGACCTCAATCCCCTGCTTGGTACAAGAGGTAAGCAGGATGGTTAATTGTTGATCATCCGGCATCTCGCGCAGCATTTGCCATGCAAGATATGCCTCACCGCCGGAAGCGGCCTGAATCCACACATGTGCCCGTTTTGACCATCCGTAGGGCACAAGCCGCTGAGAAAGTCCATGCTTTAAACGTTTATTGCGATCAAGAAAAGGTCGGGCAATGCGCCATGCAGTTCCATAAGCTGCAAGCATCATATTGTGTGAGAATCCAAGGCTCATAGAGGCATCCTAAGTTTGAGAGTGAGTCCGCTAACAAATCCTTCAAGCAAATAATATAGACAGATGCACTGCAACGCTCCAAAACAGCACACCATAACTAATGAAGTGCTTTTCCAGAAACAATGCAGTGCATTTTTTTGCTATTTATTGTCGGTAAGGCCCAATTGAATCAACTTTGCAATAAGCGCGTCAAAAGAAAGCCCGACGGCAGCAGCCTCTTGTGGTAGCAGGCTTGTAGCGGTCATACCCGGAAGAGTGTTAACCTCCAACAGGTGTAAACTGCCATCTGGTGAGTAAATAAAGTCCGCGCGGCTGTACCCACTCAGTCCAAGGACTTCGTGAGCTTTAAGCGCAAAATGCTTTACCTTCGCAGTAATTGTTTCCGGCAATGGAGCCGGACAAATTTCACGAGCTCCGCCGGGGCGGTATTTTGCGTCGTAATCAAAAAAAGCTGAACCTTCCGCCGGTTCAATAAGAATAGGAGGCAGTGCAACTTGACCAAGCACACCGCAAGTAACTTCTACACCTTCGATCAACGGTTCAACAATCAGCTGACTTTCTGTAGCAAACAGGTGATCCAGAGATTCAGAAAGATGCTCATCGCTTGCAACACGGGAAAGCCCTAAGCTGGAACCGCCAGTGTTCGACTTGATAAATAACGGATAAGAGAATTTAGGGCGCCAGTCTTTTGAAGGACGCTTTGCCAGAAACTCCCATTCAGGAGTCGGCAGACCATTATCAAGAAAAACCTGCTTAGTGACTGACTTATTCAATGCAAGAAAAGATCCTGTGGAGCGACTCCCCTGAAACGGACAGCCTATGGACTCCAGCAGTGCCTGCACTAAGCCATCCTCACCGGGAGAACCATGCAGGTTAATAAACGCAAAGTCATGCTCCCTTGCGGCAGCAAGTAAACCGTCCAGAGAATGCTCCGGATCAAAAAATGTAACAGAGTGCCCAAGGCGCAGCAGCGCCTTATGGATGCCTTTTGCTCCATTCAGCGAAACTTCCCGTTCGCTAGACCATCCGCCTGCTATTAAAAGAATATTCATGTAACGAAATTCCTAATTGTTCGGAAAAGGCTCTCTCGATCTGCTCTGCGAGCACCTTTGCCTTCATTATATTAGCAATAATCCTGTCATTTCTTCCATACCGAACAACAAGATCTTCAAAGCGTTCATTAAGCGATACTACACTATCGTGCATCACCCGCTTATCTGCGTAGATAATCGCCAAAGGCAAAAAACACAATTCTGAATCAACAGGCCAATCCCAGTGAACATGGTGCACAACACCTTGAGCAACGTAAGGATTACCTGTTTCAGACAAAACTATTGAACCACCAATCCATGCATGGTCACCACCAAATTCTATGGTGTACGCTTTTGCGATATCATGCAAAAGCGCACTCGAAGCGATGCTTTCAATGGAAACGTCCAGCCCGCGCCGCACGCCCAGTTCTGCCAGCGCAATCGCAACATTTGCAACTTGCTCGCTATGCGCCCGAATATGCTCAGGCATTCTATATTTATTCCACAGAGCCGTGCACTCTGCTCTGGTCGGAATATGCCACTTCGGATTCACTGGAAAACGATGAAAAGGAAGGGTTTCACAAGGAACGCATTGCTTGCGTTGAGAATCTGACTGTGACCGCATAAAAACCTCTATGTATCCGGCAAGATAATTTCAAAAAAAGTCCGGCTTTCAACTTTTTGTAGCAAGCAGGCGAAAAAAAAGCAAAGACAGCTTGCATCATCGACTTTTTCCACCACATTGACACCACCAAACTGAAAGCGTAGCAGTATTCAGTGTGCGGATACCCTGCCGCGTCTATCCTATATTCCAACCTTGATAAGGATGTACACTATGAATGTATCTGATTCCTTTAAGGATCCAGAATTATGCAAAAAGCTTCTGGAGCAACTGCATAATGAACTCGATGCTCCTCTTCGCTTTATGGAAGTCTGCGGCACGCATACTGTAGCTATTTTTCAAAGCGGACTTCGCCAGTTACTACCTAAAGAAATCGTGCACCTATCCGGCCCCGGCTGCCCTGTGTGTGTGACACATGAAAGTGAAGTTGCTGCCTTCTTGGATCTGGCGGAAAAAGACGACGTCATTATTGCTACATTCGGCGACTTAATGCGTGTACCAGGCCCCAAGGGGCGCAATCTCAAGCTTGCTAAAGCTGAAGGGGCACGAATCGAAATCGTTTACTCCCCGCTGGATGCACTCAAGCTTGCTCAGAACAATCCCAATGACACCGTAGTATTCCTCGGAGTCGGGTTCGAGACCACCGCACCAACCATTGCTGCTTCCATCATGATGGCAAAACAGCAAAACATTGCAAATTTCAAGGTGCTTTCATTCCATAAACTGGTTCCGCCAGCACTCAAAGTGCTGCTTGACGACCCAGAATGCGCCGTAGACGCATTCCTTTTACCAGGGCATGTTTCCACCATTCTTGGCATGGAACCATACCACTTTGTGGCTGAACGCTACAACACCCCGGGCGTCATTACCGGATTTGATCCTGTAGATATTCTCGAATCTCTACTCATCATGGTTGAACAACGCAAAAAAGGCAAAGCATCAATTGTCAACCAATACAAACGCGCAGTATCTGATTCCGGCAACGCCAGAGCACGCGAAATTATGTTCTCTGTATTTGATGTAGCAGAAGCACAATGGCGCGGTGTAGGAACAATTCCAGATAGCGGTCTTGTTTTTAATGATGAATACGCAGAATTTGACGCTTTGAAAGCGCTGAATATTACACTGACCGAGGTGCCGCAAACCCCCGGTTGTAAATGTGGCGAGGTTCTTAAAGGAAAAATGCAGCCAAACGATTGCCCATTATTCGCCAAGGCATGCACTCCTGCAAAACCGGTCGGCCCTTGCATGGTTTCCACAGAAGGCAGCTGTGCAGCATACTTCAAATATCAGGTGACAGCATAATCATGAGCGAATCTACACTTCTTCTCGATCACGGAAGCGGAGGCATGGCCTCCAACCGTCTCATTGGCGACCTCTTTTTCAAGCACTTCGGCAACCCGATTCTTAACGAAATGAACGATGCTGCCCTGCTGGATATAACCGGCCCCATCACCATGAGCACCGACAGCTACACTGTTGATCCGATTTTCTTCCCCGGCGGCAACATCGGCACTCTTGCAGTACACGGAACCGTGAACGACGTAGCTATGCTCGGAGCTAAGCCACGCTATCTTTCCTGCGGCTTCATCATTGAAGAAGGCCTTAAAATGAGCACGCTGGAAAAAATTGTTATCGAGATGGCACAAGCTGCAAAAGAAGCGGACGTACTCATCGTCACCGGTGATACCAAAGTTGTCCCACGCGGCTGTGTCGATAAAATTTTCATCAACACGACCGGCGTCGGTGAACTCATTCTTCCTGAAGCCACCTCTGGCGCACACGCTAAACCAGGCGATGCAGTTCTTGTTTCCGGAACCATGGGTGATCATGGACTCACCGTCCTATCGAACCGCGAAGGGCTTAACTTCGCCACTGACGTTCAAAGTGACTCCGCGCCGCTCAACCACATAATCGAAGCACTCATCAACGAGATCGGTGACATCCACGTTCTGCGCGATCCGACCCGTGGAGGTCTTGCCACCACTCTCAACGAAATCGCCGGTCAATCCAAAGTCACCATCAAGCTTATAGAAAATCAAGTGCCCGTAAGAGAATCCGTTCGTAACGGCTGCTCTTTCCTCGGCCTTGACCCATTCTACCTCGCTAACGAGGGCAAACTCATCTGCATCCTTCCACAAGAGAAGGCAGAAGCAGCATTAACTCTTATGCGGACTATGAAATACGGCGAAGAGGCTGTGCAGGTAGGCACTGTGCTTGATCCTGAAAACTCCCCGGGTAAAGCCGGACAAGTTGTGCTTGAAACACCTCTCGGTGGCCATCGACTGCTCAACATGCTCGAAGGTGAACAACTGCCGCGTATTTGCTAACAGAGTGTTGTCTCCGACGGGCAAGGGCTCTGCCCTGCACCCGCAAGGGGGACGCCCCCTTGACCGCGACGTTATTGCGACCGCAGCTTGTTGTTTGCTTTTTCACACGCCTACGTTTCACGACCTTTCCTTAAAGAAAAAAGGGCTGTCCTGCTTATTGCAGGACAGCCCTTTTTTGTTCAACTCAATAAAGTTAAATCGCATAAGAACATAATCAACGAACGGTTGCCTAATAAAGTCCAGAACGTCGAGTACAAAAAATCAGAAATACAAACTACCAGTCGATCTCAGGTTGGTCGTGCTTGCGCAGCCATTCATTGGTAAGAATAAAATGATTACAGCCAAAAAAACCACGCGATGCAGAGAGCGGTGACGGGTGGGCTGCTTCGAGAATGCAGTGATCATTATCGGCGATGAGCGGACGTTTATCCTGTGCATGTTTCCCCCAAAGGAGAAAAACCAGATTTTTGCGATTACGGCTTATGGCTTTAATAATGTCGTCTGTTACGGCGTTCCAACCAAGCTTTGCATGCGACGCAGCTTGACCTTCTTGAACTGTCAAAGTCGCGTTTAAGAGAAGAACACCTTGCTTTGCCCAACGCATAAGGTTTGTTGAAACCTCTCGTTTGCTTCCACCATAAAACTCCGCATCAATTTCTTTAAAAATATTCCGGAGTGACGGCGGAAACTTTGCGCCCTCAGGTACAGAAAAAGCCAGCCCGTGAGCTTGCCCTGCCCCATGATATGGGTCTTGCCCCAAGATGACAACACGCACTTCATCAAACGATACAGCTTCAAGTGCTGAGAACACTTGATCTTCCGGCGGAAACACTGTGGTTGATTCGCGTAGTGTTGCCACTTTCTGCAAAATTCGCTCGTGCCTGCCCTCTTTAAAATACGGAACAGCTTCACACCAATCTTGCGGGATCATGAATGTATCCTCTCTTCTATAAAAAAGACGGACAGGCTTTCCCATCCGTCTTAGATTAATGACAAGTATTCAATAGCTTCGTAACAAGGCTTACGCGGTACAGTTACGACCTATATGCAAGACTGTTTACCTAATCGCAGTAGAGAGGGCGTCCCTTTCGCGAAGTGAAGGGGCAACTTTATGCCCGTCGGAAACAAAACCTTGCAGCCCTATCGGTGGCAACCTTTTAAAAAGCTATGCTTCCGGTGCATCCTCAAGTCCAAGCAACGCGGTTGCGAAATCGGCACCATTAAACGGCCTGAGGTCTTCCATTTTCTCACCAAGTCCAATGTAGGTGATCGGAATATTGAATTCCATTGCGATTGCCACAACAATACCGCCTTTAGCAGTACCATCAAGCTTGGTAAGGATAATCTCATCAAGATGCGCAACTTCATTAAACAGTTTGGTCTGTGACAGCGCGTTCTGACCGGTTGTTGCGTCAATAGTAAGAATAGTACGGTGCGGCGCACCTTCATGCTTTTTGCCAAGTACGTTGCGAATTTTCTGCAATTCGTCCATCAAACCGACTTTGGTCTGAAGACGTCCTGCTGTGTCCACGAACAAAAGGTCATAGCCACCTTCAACTGCTTTTTCTACCGCTTCATAGGCTACTGCTGCAGGGTCAGAGTTGGCGGCCTTAGCATGAATGTCAACACCGATACGGTCTGCCCATACTTGCAACTGTTCGATTGCGGCTGCACGGAAGGTATCGCCTGCAGCAATAAGTACTTTTTTACCCTGAAGTTGTGCACGATATGCAAGCTTGGCAATAGTGGTAGTTTTACCTACGCCGTTAACACCAACCATGAGGACAACCTCCGGCATGTTAACAGCAGTAATGCGAGGACCTGTTTTGAAAATTTCTTCCAGTTCTTCGCGCATAAATTCTTTGAATTTAGCAGGATCGTTTGTGCCTGCTTTACGCACACGCTCACGAAGACGCCCGACAAGCTTCATGGTCGGTTCGAAACCAACGTCAGACATAATAAGGATCTCTTCAAACTCTTCCCAGAAGGATTCATCAATTTCTGAGTGGGTTGCGAGTAATCCATCAATCTGCTTGGTAATCTGTTCTTTTGTTTTGGAAAGCCCTTCAGAGAGTTTCAGGAACAGTCGGGAACGTTCGTCTTCTTCATCTTCAAGATCAAGAGCGAGTGCTAAACGATACTGGAGCTCGGAACGGAAATCGCTGACGTAGTCATATTCCATATCATCGAGCCAATCTGCAAACTTAGCGATAAAAGCTTCTGCTTCATCTTTCGGTGCATCAAGAGCATCAAAGAAGAAACGAAGACGTTCCCAAAGAGGGTCGCCAACTTCTTCGATACCGTTGAGAACATGTTCAAGCCAGACGGAAAGTTTCGGTTCAGCACCGCGTAAGGCAACAGTAAGATCTTTCTGCCACTGTGGCTGGTCGTCTGTTACTAATGTTGCTGTTTCCGGCTTAGCTGGTTCAGCTGGCACTACAACAGGGGCAACGGATAGAGCCGGTTCTGGGGTCGGTTCTACTGTTGGCTCCAGCGGCTTCTCAGGAGCAGGCTCTACAGTTGTATCCGGCTCTACAAGCAATTCAGCCGGCTCGACCTCTTCTGTCGTCGCTTCTGATTTTTTAAGAATGAACTCAGGTTCAAGAGTTACTTCAGGTTCTGCGCTCACTGGTTCTTCAATAGGCACTTCTTGAACTGACTCTTCTTGTTCTGCTCGCACCTCTTCCACAGCATGTTCTTGCTCAATAGCAGGTTCAGCTACTTGAACTTGCACTTCTTCTACATGCTGTTCTTGCGGCGCAGTCTCTGCAGCTATCGATTCAGTACTCTCTGATTCTTCTTCCGCAATAGCTTCCACCACACTTTCTGGTGTTCCCTGCTCTGCCGGTTGAGAAGAATCTTCAGTTGTCCAAAGTCGTTTCAGCTTAGAAAAGAACCCCATAGTCCATCCTTTACATACCAGAGATCAAATTCCCTGTTGTTTTTTATCTTATAATTGAATCGGAATACTTTGCTTATTACTGCGCTGGAGTCAAGTCACCAAGGGGCTTAGAGAATTTTTTATATTGCCAAACTATTCTCTTCTCCAATTCATTGCAACACCACCATAAGTACATATCTACGCCTCATTATTGACTCTCTGCCCCAATTCTATAATATCTAAGCTTGCTGTTGCGGTACTCATTCTTTTGGTTTTGGGATTACAGGAGTGTATATGAAAGCCCCCATCTCTCGCACCCTTGCACGACTATTCTGCGACAATTCGCTCTCTCGCAGTTTATCACTGGGCATTACTGCTACATTCTGTGCGATGATTTTGCTGCTTGGCGTCTTTCACTACTCACAACTGTACCACTCAGCCCTTGATCAACTTGAGAAAAGTTCCGCCAGACGCTTCCAACGTCTAGCAGACACCCTCTCTTTACCTATCTGGAATGTTGACTATGACACTGTTAACAGAATCATTTCTATTGCCGCCGAATCCAACATTGCCGTAAGGATTCAAGTTGAAGAGCCTGACGGTACATTGATCGCAAAAAAATCAAGCGATGCATCTATACGTGCAGATAAAACAATCTCCAGTGATATTTATCATAATCATCAGCATATTGGCAAAGTTACAACAGACCTATCCTTTGCTGCTTTTAAAAAAAAACAGCAACAGCAATTAATCAACTATCTCTTTACCATTGGAATCTTGCTTCTAACCATTCTTATACTTACCCATCAACTGCTTGCGCTATATCTAAAAAAACCACTCGCACAACTGAGTCAAATGATAGACCAGTTACGAACCGGAACATACCCTGAGCATTATCCAAAGCTTCGCACCCGGGAAATTCAGCACATTGCTCTCAATTTTAAAGAAATGGCAAGACAAGTTTCATTACGAGAAGCAGAGCTTACCCAAATAAACACGCAACTCAATGAACATATAAGAGAAAGAAAGCACGTCGAGTATCAGTTGCTGACAAGTCAGGAACAGTTCAGCCTTATTGCCGCAAGCACAATGGACGGAATTCTTGACCGCTATTTAGGCCAGGACGTTCTACTGTACACACCTCGGTGGAAAGAGCTTCTGGGCTATACGGATGCTGAGTTAACAAATCATCTCTCTGTCTGGTTAGAAAAAGTCCATCCAGATGATCTGAAAAAGGTAACAGCCCTTGCAAATGGAGAAAAATATGACGCATCGGGGCGAATTGAACTGGAGTACCGAGTCAAACACAAGGACGGAGAATACCGCTGGTTCCTCGGGCGCGCTCAAATTATAAAAGATCAAAGCGAAGAACCGTATCGGATTGTTGGAATTTTCTCAGATATCACACTCAAAAAACGTGTTGAACAGCGTCTCCTTTCTACTAAAGAGATGCTCAAAAACATCATCAACTGCATGCCCTCTCTAATCGTAGGCGTAACAAGACAAATGACTGTGACACTCTGGAACGACACAATAGAAGACCGTACCGGAATCATAACCACTAACGCAGAAGGAAAGCGTTTCAGCCAGATAATACCGGAACTGACTTTCCTTGAACAGCATATTGAAAAATCGTTTGAGACTCTTACACCTATACACGTACCAAAATTTACTTCGATTCGAAAAGGTGTACTTGTCACCTATGACATCATTATTTTCCCTGTAAATATAGGTAATGACCATGTCGCGGTATTGCGAATTGATGACATTTCAGAACGTCTGCGTATGGAAGAGCGTATTATTCAGGCAGAAAAAATGGCTTCTATAAGCGGGCTTGCAGCAGGTATGGCACATGAAATAAACAACCCGCTCGGGGGAATTCTTCAAGGAGTACAAAATATTCAACGCCGTTTCAGCATTGACCTTGCTCCAAACATCCACATAGCTAAACAACTCAATCTTTCGCTGGATAAAGTGAATGAATACATGGAGCAACGGGAAATTTTCGGACTACTGGATGGTGTTTCAGAATGCGGAAAGCGAGCTGCGTCAATTATTGCGAACATGCTCGAGTTTTGCAGAGGCTCAGACACAAAACTCATCCCGTGCAACATACACTGCATCATTGATAAGTCCATTGAGCTTGCTGCAAATGACTACCACCTGAAAACACAACAAAATTTTAATCAGATTAAAATTATCCGTGAATTTGATAAAAATGTTTCACAACTGTCGTGTGCTCCACAAGAAATTGAACAGGTGCTGCTTAACTTGTTAAAAAACGCAGCACAGGCTTTTGCATCGGCTGTTCCGACAATTGAAAATCCAAAAATTGTCATTACAACACAGCAGACTGCATCCGGTGTTATGATTACCATAGCCGACAACGGCCCGGGAATGGGGGAAGACGTGCGCAAACGCATATTTGAACCATTCTACACGACAAAACCTGTAGGCGATGGTACAGGATTGGGGCTTTCAGTTTCTTACTACATTATTACCAACAACCACAGCGGGACTATTTCTGTCACAGCAGCACAGAATCAGGGAGCCACATTCACGGTCTGTCTGCCTCATGCAATGTAAGACAACAACTTAGACCAATACTGTCTCTGAAAGAAAAGCAAAACATAACGTTGGTCAAAAAAGTTGCTCATACAAAGCGCATTGTTAACCGGCTGGTTGGTCGGATGGAAATACGATGCACCGTGAGTAAATCGCAGACAAAAAAAGTGCACAATTTCCGGTGACCGGTATGTTCATGAGTTACCTCAGGAACCTTTGCTGTGCACGAACTTGGGGGCAACGATCCAACCCCACATCAAGGGCAACTCTATTTGCCATTATGAGGATACCGATTTTCCGTGACTTATACCCTCCTGTCGAGGTTATCCAACTCAAATCCTCAACCACGTTTCTGCGCAGACTGATGATCAGTCTTTATACCCTGTGCAATGACGTGCCACAGGGCTAGCGCGTTTGGCGGGATACGATGCGCGGCATCGATCTACACTTCTGAGACTTCTGGATAGCCCTTATCTAAACTCACCTAAGGACGACTCACAGCTCTCTTTACCTACTAATAAAGTAACACAGGACTGAAAACTGTCCAGAAGTTGTAGAATCACACGTTGCATCTATAACAATAAGCCCATTCATCGTATCATTTCCATGCGATACAGCTATCGCATTCAGCTACTCAGAATAACGCATCAGCACAAGTAAGGCATTGTATTTATAAGCATTTTACAAAAAAAACCTATAAAATATACATGCTCAAACGTAGCATAACAGAAAAGTAAAATATTTTTGACTTACGTATTGTCATGAGAGCTACAGGCGCGCTTCAAACATAACAATCTATAATAAATGAAATATTTTTCTCTTCTCATCATTTTTAATGAACCTTCCTTTCACGCATCCGCCCTCCCACAACTATCAAGTCACATGTTGGAACTGCAATCAGCGTATTAGCCAGAACAAGTTTCGTACGATCTTTGTTTTACTCTGAAGTTTTTTCTTTCCAAACCTCCCATGCATCATTTTTTCTATAGTTGTCTGAGAATTAGCGCCATTTTTTTGAGAGTCTCATATCTAAGAGCTTTCGCATTGTGCAAAATTTTATACTGTCTTTTCTAGGCTTACCCCCTTTGAGTACAATTTTTTCTACGGTTAGATTTCACAAGCAACTAACCCAAAAAACACAAACTATTGACTTTAAAGGACTTATTAATAATGCTGAAGATATCAAAAACTTGGCACACATCCTGCTATATAAAAAGTACTTCTTAAATTCACTAAAGACATATTTACGGCTTGAGGTGGCTCCTCAAGCCTTTGTCTTTTTAGAGGGTATAGTTCAAGCCACACAATCTGGCATCCCCTCTTTGACTTTCTTTTCGAAAAATAAAAAAGCGTCCTTGCGGAAGTACTCCACAAGGACGCTTTTTCTTTGTATTTATCGTTGATTAGATCACTAATCCGCGTTCCCAATCAATGCGATCAATAATCACCTGAGAAAGTTCATCAAGTCCCAGCCTGCTTTTGGCAGCGATATGGATTGCATTGGGGTATAAATGGGTCAATGCCTCCTGCTGTTCCTCATCAAGCGTATCCCACTTATTCAGGATCAGCGTTGTCGGAATTTCGTGCAGTTCCATGTCCTCAAGAATACGTTCAACAGCTGCAATCTGCTTTTCCAATTCCGGATGTCCGGCATCTGCTACATGCAGCAACAGGTCTGCGGCCTCAAGCTCTTCAAGCGTTGCACGGAACGCTTCGCGCAACTCTTTCGGTAAATTTCGGATAAATCCTACGGTATCTGTCAGAATAAGCTCACGTTCTTCTGGAAAACGCAGTCTGCGGGTTGTGGGATCAAGCGTTGCAAACAGTTTATTCTCCGCAAGCACCGTTGAGTTGGTCAAAGCATTAAGTGTGGTCGACTTGCCCGCGTTTGTGTAGCCCACAAGCGCAGCGACTGGTACGCGAGCCTTGTTACGGCGATCACGCGCATACGCACGCTGCTTACGTAATGCAGCAAGCTCTTTTTTAAAACGGGCAATGCGATCACGCACTTTTCGTCGGTCAGTTTCAAGCTTGGTTTCACCCGGCCCACGGCCACCGATACCACCCATCAATCTGTCCATTGCACGGTTTTTACCAACCAGACGCGGCAGTGCGTACTGCAGTTGTGCCATCTCAACCTGTAATTTGCCTGCACGCGTTGTAGCGTGCTGTGCAAAAATATCGAGAATCAGCTGCGTCCTATCAATAACCTTTCGTTCAGTTACTTCCGTAAGGTTACGCAACTGCGCAGGGGAAAGCTCACCATCAAAAATGATCATGGAAGCATTACCCTGAAGGCAAAGGATTTCCAGCTCTGCAAGCTTACCTCTACCCATAATAAATTTATGATTTACCTGATGCACCCGCTGCACAAGTTTACCTGCAACAGAAACACCTGCGGTGTCAGCAAGCTCTGCCAGTTCATTCAGGTGTGACTCTTGAACATCCTTTGGCTGTGTGCTGACACTTACCAGAACCGCATGTTCTGAGCCGCTTTGTTTGCGGGCACTATCTGCTGTTCGTGCAAGCTCTTCTTCAAGAGCCTCGGTCTGCGCTTCAAAATCAATATCTACTTTTTCCCACGAGGTAGCTTCGTGCACATTGTACGACGCGCCGTCTTCGGAAGGTACAGGGAGAATATGAGCAGACTGAAAGGAAACAGGAGCGCCCATGCCATCGACAGTAAGCACTGAAACAGAATCCAGACGTAAGAAGAGCATATCCATCAGGTCTTCCTGCGAAAGAAGTGCATCGTTCAAATGAGTATGAACAAGACGCAGACCACGTAAACGATCGCTACTGGATCGAGCGCGAGGAAGTTCCGGAATATAAATGGCGCCGGTGTCACCCACCAGAACCATCTGTGGCTTGCCTTGGCGGTCAATAAGCAATGCTATCTGTCTGCCAACGCTGCGGGAAATAGCCGCAAGTTCGTGCGCCTGATCGGAAGTATATCCCTCTTTCACTGGATAACGGCGGGCAAAAAGCCGCTGGAGAGATTTTAACTGACTCGGTTTGAGTCCTTGTGTGTTGCCGAGAACCTTAGAGGCTATGATGAACTCCTGTTTTTTCTGTTGCCTCCGGCAGCGCTTGTCAGCGGGACGGCTCTGGCGGCCAAAAAAGCTTTCTGGAAAAAGGCTTTTCTTGACTATCCAAAGTGTTTCATCAGCGAAGTCAGCCAATTCATTATGAAGCTGGTCAACCTACACTTACGTTCCGTAACTCACCGTACTTCATCCAAACCTTGTCGGTTTTTCAGGAGGGGGAATTCCCCTCAGCCGCCGGAGGCATTTGAATATATGTTATTTAAATATCTTTGCTAGCAAGATACTCCGTAATCATTCCATCGTACTGAGAAGTACGCGCAAATGTTTTTACCGCCATATCACGACGAAGTGCAAGCCCTACGCGCATATCATTTTCGAGCAGTTCCTTCTGTACAGCTTTATACTCGGAAGGATCCGGAAGAACGAGAATAGAATGAAAATTTTTCGCTGCGGCACGAAGCATACAAGGGCCGCCGATGTCAATTTCTTCCACTGCGCCGCGTAAATCAAGACCGCGTGCTGCTGCGTTCTCAAAGTTGTAGAGGTTTACTACGATCAAATCGAACGCTGCAATTTCATGCTCTTTAAGGGTAGCAAGATGCTCCGGGTTATCCTTGTCTGCAAGGATACCACCATGAATAAACGGGTTAAGGGTTTTTACCCTGCCGCCAAGGATTTCAGGGAATCCGGTAACCTCACTTACAGGTGTAACCTTCAGCCCGGCTTCTTTAAGCATACGTGCTGTACCGCCGGTAGAAACCAACTCCACACCATTTTCGCTTAAGAACGTCGCAAATTCGACCAACCCAGTCTTATCAGTAGCACTCAACAGTGCTCGCTTAATAGGCAAAAGGTCCATTACTTCTCCAAAGTTTGTGAATTCCAGTTTGTTAACAAAAATCCTTTTCGTACATTAAGACAATTTGTTGCAATTAAAAATGCACTTTTTGTCTCAATCTGCGTGGATTGCCAGAATCATTTCCACTTTGCAAGGGCGTCATCTGTCTGACAGGTTGAGACAAGTTGAGATGTCCCATCACGTGAAAACCCTGATTATTCAAAGACTGGCGCAACTCTTGCTATTCTTTATATATGGACATCTTTAATTTTGATATGGCAGAATTTCTAAGTTTTCTGCTCACACTCATGCGACTCAGCCTTGTAGTTTTTCTGCTGCCATTCTTTGAAGGGAAAACCATCCCCCGTCTGGTAAAGGCTTCTGTATGCCTCATGCTTACCCTCGCCATATTCCCGTCATTATCTCTCAAAGCATCATCATTTCCTGCTCATCCTTTTGAAATTGCGATGATAATGGTCAGTGAAATTCTGCTCGGCATTCTACTGGGGCTTGCGGTCAGATTTATCTTTGCAGGCATCAGAACAGGTGGTCAGGTTATCGGTTTCCAGATGGGTTTCTCTATGCTTACCCTTGCTAACCCATCCTCAGGCGAACAGGAAGGAATCACATCTATCCTTCTGTATCAATTGAGTTTTACCGTTTTCATTGTTGCAAACGGTCACCTATATCTCATTAAAGCACTTACGGATTCATTCGATCTTATTCCGCCGGGAGGACTTGTCCTCTCTGCCACAGTAGGTCAGGAGATCCTCAGTTTATCCCTTACAATGTTTGTTTTAGCAATTAAAGTTGCTGCTCCGGTTATGATTTCTCTTATGCTTGTAGAATTAACTCTCGGCCTTATGGGGCGTGCAGCACCGCAAATGAACCTTCTCATGCTCGGTTTTCCAGTCAAAATCGCCGTGGGTCTTGTTTTCATCGGAATGCTCTTCACACTGATGGGACAACGTATGGAACAACTTATCATGAGCCTCGCCCCGATGTTCTCCAACCTGATGAAAGCCGGCTCTCCGCTGTTGCAATAATAAACAGGACACACAGACATGCCACAAAGCGATCCGAGTAAGACTGAAAAGGCGACGCCCAAGAAGCGGGACAAGACCCGCGAAGACGGTGACGTCGCCAAATCGCAAGAAGTTCCTAAAGCCGCAACCACCCTTGCGGGGATTATTATTGTCTATGCGTGGATTGGCGTCATTAACGAACGTATTCAAAGCATTATGCGCTCATGCTATACATTTGACGCCACGCTCGACATGACAACCAAGTCTGCCATCAACTTTATTAATGATGTGGCTTACGACCTTGCAGTCATGCTCATCCCTGTTTTTTTCTTTCTGTTTCTCTTTGCCGGACTATCCATGCGTGTTCAGGTTGGGCATCTGTGGACAGTGAAGGTATTCAAACCGAAATGGAACAAATTCAACCCGATAAAAGGGATGAAAAACATGTTCTTGTCCATGCAGACGCTTGTCCGACTTATTAAAAGCATCGCGTTTGCAGCCGTTATCGGTATTGCCCCGTACCTCGTCATTACGGATGAAATGGACAACTTTATCCTTCTCTACAACTCAACACCGGAAGGCATAGCAGAATATATGCTTCGCCTCATATTTAAGGTGTCTCTGTACGCTATGCTTGCCATGCTCGCCATTGCTCTTGCGGACTACTTCTACTCCCGCTGGGACTACGAAGAGAACATCAAGATGTCCAAAGACGAAGTTAAAGACGAACACAAACAAGCAGAAGGTGACCCGAAAGTGCGGTCTCAGCAACGCCAAAAAATGGCTGAGATGTCCCAGAAACGCATGATGCAAGATGTTCCGAAAGCGGACGTGATTGTCACAAACCCGACGCATATCTCTGTAGCTCTGCGTTACAACGCTATGGAAGCTCCGGCGCCTATCGTTGTAGCTATGGGGGCAGACAACATTGCTAAAAAAATTAGAGAAATTGCAAAAGAAAATAACATTCCTCTGCGAGAAAACGTGCCTCTGGCACGAGCTTTGTATAAGTCAGTGAAGGTGGGTGATCAAATTCCGGAAGATCTCTACAAAGCAGTAGCTTCCATCCTCGCATCACTCAATAAGTTTAAGCAAAAACAGTAGGTTAACAAACAGAACTGGTTTTACTCAGGCGTTATACAACTCTTCGAAAAAGGTGTCGGAAATATGGCTGCCAGCGCAAATGCTTCTACAATCAATTACGAACGTTTCTCTCAGCACGGTGATTTACTCCTTGCAGGCGGTGTGGTGCTCATTCTTTTTGTAATGCTCATCCCTATCCCGACCCTGCTTATGGACGTCATGCTCAGCATGTCCATCTCTCTGTCGTTACTGGTGCTCGTAACATCTATGTTCATCAAGTCACCGCTGGAATTTTCAATTTTCCCGACCTTGCTGCTTGTAACAACACTATTCCGCCTTGCCCTTAACGTGGCAACAACCCGTCTTATCCTGCTGCACGGCAGTGAAGGGCCGGACGCTGCCGGTGATGTAATTCAATCCTTCGGCCAATTCGTTGTCGGCGGTAATTATGTTATCGGTATCGTAATCTTCGCGATTCTTTTTATCCTGAATAAAATGGTTATTACCTCCGGTACAACACGTATCGCAGAAGTAGCAGCCCGATTCACTCTTGATGCTATGCCGGGTAAGCAGATGGCAATTGAGGCAGACTTGAACGCAGGTCTCCTTGATGAAAAAACTGCCACCATGCGCCGCGAAACTATTCGCCGGGAAGCTGACTTCTACGGTGCAATGGACGGTGCCGGTAAGTTCGTTCAGGGTGACGTAATGGCGGGTCTGCTTATTACTATAGTCAACATTACTGCAGGCATCCTGATTGCTGTTTTCCAAAACGGCATGTCATGGAATGACGCTCTTTCCACATACACTCTTCTCACCGTTGGTGATGGTCTCGTATCCACAATTCCGTCTCTCATTATCTCCACCGCTGCCGGCATCATCGTATCCCGTGCCGCGGCTGAAGCGAAAATGGGTGAAGAGTTCATCGGTCAGCTTACATCTAATTCTAAAGCACTTAATCTGGTCGGCTGCGTACTTCTCGTATTTGCTCTGGTTCCGGGTATGCCGTTCCTTGCATTTTCATTCTTCGCAATCTGCATGTTTGTCATTGCAAAACTTACATCCAACGCAAGTGCAGATGTTGCCCAGCGTACCGGTGCAGGCGCGGGGGGTGAACAGAAAGACGGTGAAAAAGCTCAAGAAGCATTGGATACTCCGGAAGCAGTACAGTCTCTTCTTCCTCTGGATGCTCTGGAACTGGAAGTTGGTTACGGTCTTATTCCGCTTGTTGATGAAGCACAGGACGGCAACCTGCTCTCCCGTATCAGAACAATCCGCAGACAGTTTGCACTGGATATGGGTGTCATTATTCCGTCCCTGCATCTTCGTGACAACCTGCAGCTTAAACCCGGACAGTACACAGTCCTTATCAAAGGCAATGAAATGGCAGGAGCAGAAATTCTCATCGACCATTTCCTCGCGATGGATCCGGGCGATGCCCGTCACTCCATTAAAGGCATCGAAACCCGTGAACCGGCATTTAACCTGCCAGCGCTGTGGGTACCGGAAGTTCAAAAAGAAGAAGCAGTACTTGCAGGGTACACTGTTGTTGACCCATCTACGGTTATTGCAACGCACCTTACCGAGGTATTCAAACGCAGCCTTGCTGATTTCCTTGGTCGTCAGGAAGTTCAGTCTCTGCTTGATAACCTTGCCAAGCACGCACCAAAAGCTGTGGAAGAACTTGTACCAAACGTGCTCACTTTGGGCGCAGTGCAAAAAGTTCTGCAAAATCTCGTACGAGAAAATATTTCGATCCGCGATCTGCTCACTATTGTTGAAACTCTCGCGGACTACGGAACAAGCGTTAAAAATCCAGATGTACTCACAGAGTATGTCCGCGAACGCTTAGCACGTACAATTGTTAGACCGTATATGGATCAGGAAAATACGCTCCCGATTATTATGCTGGACCCGAATGTGGAAAAAACTGTTCAGGAATCTATCCGACAGACAGAGGGCGGTGCATACCTTGCTCTTGACCCTGCCACAGCCCAGCAGGTTATTCAGGCCGTAAACTCAGCTGTAGAAAACGCTGTCGTTGCGGATGGTCAGCCGGTTATTCTGACATCCCCGATGGTACGTCCGCATCTTTCTCAACTTATTATGAGATTTATCCCGAACATTCCGGTAATATCTCAAGCAGAAATACCTGCAGACATTCGTTTGAACACTGTTGGTAATGTAGGAATCTAATATGCAGGTAAAAACATTCTCAGGACAGACAACACGGTCCGTACTCGCTCAGATCAAACAGGAAATGGGTGAAGAAGCAGTAATTCTTTCTAAACAGGAAGGCAGAGATGCGGACAGCCGCTGGTGCCAGATTACTGCCGGCGTAGAACATGCGGTGGATGAAATTCAGGAAGCTGAAACTCAGGAATATGCAGCGCCTTCCGGCTGGAGCCGCTGGCATGAAGAGTGGTCAGAAATTAAAGAGTACATTGCGGAACTCGTTAAACCTCGCCTCCAACTGCACAAGCTTTCTCCGCGCCAGCGTCTTGCACTGGAACACCTCCAGCGCCATGATATTGACGATACCGTAATTCTTCGCCTTGTACGCCCGCTTAAAAGTGATGCCGGCATGTCTATTCTTGGCCCGCTTGGTGACCTGATCACGTTCAAGCCTTGGGGAAATGAGTGGAAAGGTCGTGTTCACACTTTTGTCGGCCCTTTCGGTGCAGGTAAAACCAGTGCTGCAGTTCGTATGGCACTGGAATTGCGTAAACAAAATCAATCGATGCGTATCTGTTTTATCAATGCAGATTGCGCTCGGGGTAACGGCAGATTATTGTTACGGCACTACGCACAGCTTTGCGACATGGGTTATTACGAAATTCGTGACAGCATAACATTCGCAAATACCATACGCGATGCTGCAAAAAGTTATGACCGAATCATTATCGACATGCCGGGATTAGGGTTACGTGATTCATTTAAAGAGCAAGTTGAACACTTCGGATTGCAAGCTATCCGTGAAAATTCTTTCCATAGAGTGCTTTCACCAACGGCAAGTAGTAAACAACTTACCGCAACACTGGAAAAATACCGCGCAGTAAAGGGTGGCAGCATTGTCTGGACTAAGATCGATGAAGCTTGTACATTCGGAACGATAATCAACACAGCTGTCTCCACGGGACTTCCAATTTCAGCATTCTCTTACGGCGCCGGACTTAAGGGCACACTTGTTCCGGCTAAAGATGTAATGCTTTGGAGACTTATTTTTAAAAACCAGCTTCCCGGCGAATATACAATTCACCAGAATGCCTAAGGGCATATTGGAGATAATAGAACCATGAGTGGCAACCTTCCTCTTGTCCTGTCTGTAACCTCCGGTAAAGGAGGAGTAGGCAAAACAAACCTATCCGTTAACCTTGCGTACACATTAGCGCAAAAGGGTAAGCGTGTTGTTTTGTTGGATGCAGACTTAGGACTCGCAAACGTAGACGTTTTGCTTGGACTTACACCTGAGCAGAATCTCTTTCACCTATTCAGCGAAGGGGTTGCCCTTTCCGACATTCTGTATTCGACCCCGTACGGGTTTGATATTCTTCCTGCATCTTCCGGCATTGGTGAAATGCTCACGCTTTCCACCGGCCAAAAACTTGACCTGCTCGAGTCAATGGACAGCCTTGAAGATAAGGTAGATTTTCTTATTGTGGATACCGGTGCAGGCATTAATGACAACGTCTTGTACTTCAATCTTGCAGTACAGGAACGCATTGTAGTGCTTACAGCAGAACCTACATCATTGACCGATGCATACTCCCTCATTAAAGTCATGAAGCTGAACCACGGAGTTGAGCACTTTAAAGTTGTTGTGAACATGGCTGCTTCTGAAAAAGCAGCAAGAGAAATGTTCGTCCGTCTGTACTCAGCCTGTGACCACTTCCTGTCTGGAGTTTCTTTGGATTATGCCGGCTACCTGCCGCAAGATCCTGCCGTACGTAAAGCTATTGTGGCTCAACGTCCTGTTTGTCAACAGAATCCCACTGCTCCTGTTTGCGAAGCTATCGGCAAACTTGCAGATAAGATTCAAACTTGGGAAATATCTGCGAACCTTGATGGAAATATCAAGTTTTTCTGGAAAAAACTCCTCTTCCAGCACTAACGCCTGGAAGCTATTGGAGTCCGGCGAGAAGGCCTGGGGCGTCATGACCGACCGCGAACAAGAAAACGTGGTCCGTCACTATGCGCCTAAGGTTCGGTATCTTGCATCCCGTCTGAAAGTAAAGCTCCCTAAAAATGTGGAGCTTGGAGAACTTATCAGCGCGGGTACGCTTGGGCTTATGGAATCGCTGGGCAAGTTTAAGCCGGAAATGGGCATCAAATTCGATACCTACGCAGAAAACCGCATTCGCGGCGCAATGCTTGACGAATTACGACGCCTTGACTGGTTCCCTAGAAGCTTACGCCAACGCGTAAGACAAATTGAAGAAGCCATGCAACAGGTGGAGAACGACAAGGGACGTGCTGCCACCGAAGATGAACTGCAACAAGCAACAGGCCTTGATAAAGCCGGAGTCCGTGAAGGACTTGTTGCACTGCAAAGTCAACTTTGTCTCAATTTAGATCTAATACAAGACAGCATTTCTGCCGATGAGATGAGTGATGCAGACAGTCAGCCTTTCAAAAAGACTGCTTCTAAAGAAACATTACACCAGATTTCACAGCTGGTTGAGCAATTGACTCCTAGAGAGAAATTGGTATTGTCCCTCTACTATAGCGATGATCTAAATATGCGTGAAGCAGCAGAGGTTATGGGTGTAACTGAGGGTCGCATTTCGCAATTGCATTCTCAGGCACTACTTAAATTGCGTAATAATTTTTATGCAATGCATGGAAAAGACAGCGGATTATAAAGACTTAAGGAGTCTATTATGGGCTTTGATCCTAATATGCGTGTTCTTGTTGTAGACGATTTTTCTACTATGAGACGAATTGTTAAAAACATTCTTCGTCAACTTGGCTTCACTAACATTGTTGAAGCAGATGATGGAACGACGGCATGGGAAGTTCTTAACAAAGACCGTATCGAATTTGTTATTTCTGACTGGAACATGCCGCAAATGACAGGTATTGAACTGCTTAGAAAAGTTCGCAGCAGTGAAGAATTTGCAGACCTGCCTTTTTTGATGGTTACGGCAGAAGCACAGCAGGAAAACATTATTGAAGCTGTTCAGGCCAAAGTATCCAACTATGTGGTAAAGCCGTTCACAGCAGAAATTATGAAGCAGAAAATCGACAAGATTTTCCCGTAACTGTTCTTACTGCTCATAAAAATAATGCATCCGGTTTAGGAAAACCACAACATGCCGTATAAAGCGCTTGTCGTCTTCCTCTGCCGGATTGCCTTGTTTTAGTGGTATGCCCCACCAAACGCAGGACAGGTAATATATGACAAAGGCTCAATTAGACGTGGATACTCTTGCTACACCAGACACCATGACGCCTACAAAAGATGACAAGGTTGAACTTGATCTTGATGATGCGCCGTTTTTGATGGAAGACGAAGACGAGGACGAAGAACAGCCCCTTGACAACTCCACGTCCACTAATGCCGATTCTTTCTCTTCCTCTGAGGTAGAAACAGACCCTGAAGCGGTGCGTAAACGTAAGCGCAAGCTCATGTTCGGCGGCATCGGTCTGCTTGTCATCGCTCTTATTGCGTTAGGCTGGAACATGCTTCAACCTAAAGATACCCCGAGACCTGTTAAGCGTATTGTTAAGAAAGAAAAAGGCAAATACGACACACCACCTATTGTCCAGAAGGATAAGTTCGACGTCACTTGGGAGCCTTTCTGGGTTGAACAGCGCGACTCAAAAAAGGATATTCGTTTCCTTGTCTGCAAGTTTGCCGTGTTCACAGATAATGAAAAACTCGCGTGGGAAGCTAAGAACAAAAAAGTGACACTTCGTGATGCAATTTTCTATTACCTGCGAAACAAAGACCTTAAGTTTCTTTCTGATAAAGAAAATGTGCAGCTGCTCAAATCTGACTTGTTGACAGTTGTTAACCAGTATATGGGGAATGGTCAGTTCAAGGACGTCTTTATTGAAAACTATTTGGTAAAATAGTTATGTCCATTGAAACTGAAATCCCTTTAATACTCCAGCAGATGGGGCGTGTTCAAAAAATTGCAGAGCAGGAAAAGTCACGCCCTGAACGACAGCAGGCTACTGCGCGCGATGCAGCACGCAGGGGGGGCGAACTCGCCCGAGAGCATGTGACTGAGACACAATCCGCTGAACAGACTCATCTTGATGTTGATGAAGACGGCCACGGACAACAACAAAACCAACACCTTTCCTCCGATTCCAGACACACAACAGCGCCTGAACAAGACGTTGAGACCAAACCTACGTCTGAAAGCGCCTGGCAAGGCAAAATTATAGATACCAAAGTATAACAATGACATTCTCCCAGCTTATTTTGCTTTTTATCAGCGGCTCAGAGCTGCTGTTACTGGCTCTCCTTATCGTATTTTATATGCGTTTACGCAAAAGCGAAGTGCTTCTTACATCCATGCAGGCAGGGCAGGAATCATTAGTTGCCAAAATGCATTTCAATGCTGAACTTGAACAGGAAATTGTAGATTCCTTTGCAAGACGCCAGCAAGAGCTTCAGGCACTTGAAATGCAATTAGAATCACGTGCGCAGGAATTACGCACACTCCTTGAGCAGGCAGAAGCTATCAGCCGCTCTCCCCAGTTCTTACGGGAACTGATTTTAACCGGCCGCAAGAAAGGGCAGACAATTCCTCAGCTCGCCAAGGCAACCAACCTTTCCATTGATGAAGTTGAACTCATTCTTATGAAAGCTGAATAAGCGACAAAGCAACCCAGTTCATTGCCAGTCGCAGTACATACTGTACCTGACACAGGTGTTCCATGCGCATTTCCCGCAACAGCAATCCATATGGAGGCAGCCAGTCCTCCACTACAACCAGCCGAGGCGCTATCTTTAAGCGCAAGGTGAAGGTTGGACAGCTTCTCAAAGGCAGAATGCTCCGTATTGAGCAGGAAGGCTTTGCGTGGGTGCTCATTGGGGATATGGAACTACTCGCACAAGTGGAAAACATGCCGGCCCCCGGACAATGGCTCGAGTTTCTTGTGCTCTCCCTTGAACCATCTATTCTGCTGCGCCAGCTTCAGCACGGTACTGATCCACGAGGGACTGTATTTCTTCGGGACTATATCCGCTCATATCTAACGGAGAGGGATAAACTTGACACTCTGCTGTCCCATTCTCTGTGGAGCTCAGTCAACCTTGCTGACGATACGTCTTTCACTGCAGCTCATACAGCACTCATTACCTTTTTGACACACACTCCCATGGCCCTTGACCAGTTCACCCGAGTCATGCGACTACATTCCAGCGTACAGCAAATGGTTTCGACTTCAGGGCACGGAACGTTTCACTACATGCCCTGGCTCATGCCCTCCGCAAAAGGCGTAGAACTGCTCATTTCCAAGCCGGAAAACAGTATTTGCACCGTCACAGCAGGTGTAATACTACAAGGGGCACAGCATGTACTTGCAGCGGGTCAAGTAAACCTGTCTGCCGATCCCATCTCATTCGCCTATCGCCTCCTGCTTGATAAAAATTGTAAAGCAGGTAACAACACCTCTCGAGCTAACTCCGCATCCTGCAAATGCCTTGGCACCGCAGATTTACCATCAGGAGCGCATGACATCCTCTCTTTGATCTTCAAGGAAATACCTACACAGCGTAGGGGACTGGATCTGCGCGCCTAATCAGAATGACAAAGCACCTTGCGATACGGCTGTATAATGCTCGCAATATAAAAATTTCAAAACGGTACTACATCTATGCAGTATACTGATAATACTGGGTTACACATCACCCCTGCCCGTCCATGGCTTGCGCCCCTTGCCGGATACTCAGACCTTTGCTTCAGACTCTTATGCAAGGAGTTCGGTGCGTCTGTTGTCTGCTCGGAAATGGTCAGCGCTAAAGGACTTTACTACAACGGCAATAGCACCCGTAAGCTGCTTGAAACCACAGAGAAAGAATCTCCTGCAATTTTCCAACTCTTTGGGAATGATGCAGACATCATGTCGCATGCTATGGAGTATCTGGTAAAAGGCGGCTATACATGGTTTGATTTGAATATGGGCTGCTCTGTACGCAAAGTATTCAAACAAGGCTGTGGATCTTCCATGATGCGCGACCTCGATAACTCGCTCAAAGTTGCCAAAGCAATGATCAGCATTGGCGGCAAGGGCAAAGTAGGATTCAAGTTCCGCCTCGGCGTTGATTCCGAGCAGGAAGTGTACAAAGAGCTTGCACTCAGGCTTGAAGATGCTGGTGCGGGCTGGCTTACTCTGCATCCGCGTACTGCAGCACAGGGATTTTCCGGAAACGCGCGCTGGTCTGCCATCAAAGAAGTCGTTGAGGCCGTCTCTATTCCGGTTATTGCCAGCGGTGACTTACTGGAACCTGAAGACGGTGTGAGGTGCGTCAAAGAAACCGGTGCAGCATCTGTTATGTTCGCACGCGGTGCCATCGGCAACCCTGCTATTTTTGACGAGTACACAACGCTCTACAAAGGTGAAACACTCAAACGTCCTGATCCGCTCAAGACCATGCATCTCATTCAACGCCACAAGGAGCTTGCCCTTGAATACACGAATGAACGTACGGCCCTCTTTAAAATGCGGACATTTGTTCCACGCTATGTACGCTTGTTCAAAGGGGCAAAGGCCCTACGTCAGCAGCTCGCCACATGTGCAGGCTGGAAACAGATTGATGCGGTCATAGAAGATTTTTTTGCCCGCTGCGAAGCGGTTGATCTGGACAACATCTCAGAAACCATCAGCATGCAGAATACATCGGAGTAAGTATGGAAGTACGTAGGGCTAAAACATCCGGCTTTTGTTTCGGGGTTTCACTGGCGTTGGAAAAACTGGATGCAGAAGTAGAAAAAAATGATGCAAAAATTGCGACTCTGGGGCCAATCATTCATAACCCTCAGGTTCTTGAACAATATAAAAATATGAATGTACGCTGCCTTGAACACGCAGATGACGCAAATAAAGATGAACGTGTTATTATCCGTGCGCATGGTATTCCCAGAGAAACCGAAACAACATTAACAGACTCATGCAAAGAAGTTGTTGATGCAACATGTCCAAAGGTTAAACGCGCTCAGCTTGGTATCTACAACATAATAGGCAAAGGGTGCTTTCTTCTTTTATACGGCGAAAAAGACCATCCGGAAGTGCGTGGACTGATGAGTTATGCCGATGACAGAGCCTTTTTGTTTAATTCACTTGAGGAGCTCAAGAAATTTCCACTTTCTGCCGATATAGACTATTGCCTCGCTGCGCAGACTACACAGGACAGAGAGGAATTTTCCCGAATAGATGAGTACCTTCAAGAAAAGCTGGCAGAGCGACTTCAAGTACTTAATACTATTTGCAATGCGACAAGAGAACGACAACAAGAAGCCATTGCACTTGCAAAAAAAGTGGATGCAATGGTTGTTGTGGGAGGCTACAGCAGCGGAAATACCCGCAGGCTAGCGGATGTTTCCCGTGCACAAGGGTGCCTTACCTTCCATGTTGAACGACCGGAAGAACTTTCTGCCTCGGATTTTAAAGGCATGAAAGTAGTAGGACTCACCGCCGGTGCTTCAACCCCGCGTTCTATTATTGATGCTACGGAAGAATTCCTTATGAATTTGTAGAAGTACACTTTTTTATAAGTCTGCGCGAACTAGAACCACGCACCGGAGAACGCCATGCAGACAAACATACTTTTAGAGTCCGGCACCAACGAGCTGGAAATTGTTGAATTTTTCTTGGATGAACTTGAGATAGACGGCACCAACTATCGCGGTTACTACGGAGTAAACGTAGCGAAGGTGCTCGAAATTATCAGAATGCCTACCGTAACAGAACTACCTGAAAGCGGTCATTCCTGTATTTTAGGTGCTTTTAACCTCCGTTCACAGGTTATCCCGCTTGTTGACCTGTCTATGTGGCTTGGAAAACACCGTGAAGAAACAGAACCACCAAAAGTTATTGTAACAGAATTCAACAACGTATGTACCGCGTTCCAGGTATCCGGTGTCAACCGTATTCATCGCATCAGCTGGGAAGAGGTTGAACCGCCAAGCAGCTACGTTTCTAATTTAAGCGGACAGTCCATTACCGGTGTCGTTAAAATTAATGACCGTATCATTTTCCTGCTCGACCTCGAAAGAATTGTTGCTAACTTGAATCCGGAACTTGCACTCAAACTTGATGACGCAATCGACTGGGAAGACGGCGAAAGCCGCCGTGCATTGATCACCGATGACTCCGGTCTTATTCGTGAAATGCTTACCGACCTTTTGGAAAAAGCTAATTTTCAGGTTGAAGCACACAACAACGGTAAAGAGGCATGGGACAGGCTGCGTCAGCTCAAATCTATCGCCGAAGAGAATAACAGGCCGCTCACTGACTACGTTCAGGTAGTAGTCTCCGATATTGAAATGCCTGCAATGGATGGTCACTCCCTTTGCAAGGCAATCAAGGAAGACTCCGTTCTCGGAAAACTGCCGGTTATCCTGTTCTCCTCACTCATTACGGATAAACTGCGCCACAAAGGCGAATCCGTTGGTGCAGATATGCAGGTATCAAAGCCGGAAGTAACTCTGCTTGCACAGCGCGCCATCGAGCTAATCGAAGAGCGCCGTCAACAGTCTGCATAATTTCTGACTCTAATACGAAAACAAAAGGGTGGAGCAATTGCTCCACCCTTTTTTATTTCTATGGACAGACCGCTTCAACATTATCATAATCAGCGGCTCGAAGAACATTAAGGCTGGCAATAGCCAGTTTGCAGCAGGATATATTCAATGGGTAAAAAAAAATCTAAACCGGCGCCATTACCGCAAAGCCTTGCGCTGCCGTATACCGGTGTCGAGTCTCACGCACATCTCGACCTACCGCCGTTCTCTTCCGACATTGAAGAGGTGCTGAAACGCGCAAAAGAATCCGGAGTGCGCTATATCTGCAACGTATTCCTTGGGCATGAAGCATGGAAGAACAACCGTCACCTTTTTGAACAGCATGACGAAGTCTTCTTCATTCTCGGCACACACCCAAGCCACGTGGATCAATGCACTGATGCAGAGCTAAATGCTATGCGTGCAGCCTTCGCTGAAGACAGCAGGCTTCGTGGTATCGGTGAAATTGGGCTGGATTATTACTGGGATCATTTCCCACGTGAAAATCAAAAAGACATTTTTATTAAGCAACTTCATTTAGCAAAAGAGCTTAATACCCGTGTCATCATTCATTCAAGAGATGCAGCAGAAGATACTATCGACGTGTTGGAAGCAGAAGGTTTTGTAGACTATCCCGTGCTCTGGCATTGCTTTGGCGGTGACGCAGAGCTTGCTGAACGCATTATTAAGAACGGATGGTATCTCTCTATTCCGGGTACGGTGACATATCCAAAAAATGAAGAAGCACGCGAAGCACTCAAAGTTATCCCTCTGGATCGCATGCTTATAGAAACAGACTGCCCGTATCTTACGCCTGTTCCTTACCGCGGAAAGCGTAACGAGCCAGCCTACACAGTATTTACAGCAGAATGTGTTGCCAAAGAACTCGGTATTGATACCGAAGAGCTCTGGACAACCTGCGGCAACAACGCAATCCGCTTTTTTGGGTTATAGAACGGGTCAGCCGCTGGCGATTCTGCGGCTCTTCGAACAAATTTTCTTTATCTTCGACGGGCAAGTTGGCAGTCCTTTGCATCCCCGCAAGCTCTGTCCCCTTTCTTGATTTCGATTACACGAAAAGTACTGTCCCCAGATGACTTTTACGGTTTCAAGTGAATAGCCCCCTGAGCTCGGCAAAGGGGGCTTATTATCTACACTATACAGTTCTACATATTACTTAAAACGCCATATACTTATCCTCACTCTTTTTGAAGGAAAGGCATATGGAAAAAAAAATATTAGTTATCACAAGCTCTCTTGCGGAACAGGTGCAACTGTTACTGCTCCTCACTGCCGCGGGTTATACCCCCACCTGCTGTGAAAGTCTGCCTTCTGCACTTACTGCGCTTGAATCCTCTACCTTCGACGCCATAATAACTGACCCCATAATCATAGATACTCCACCACAGAAAATGACGGCTGTGGAGTTTGTGTCATTGGTACAAAAAACGCCCAATCCAACAACACCAATTTTGGTCATGGGAGATGTCATTTCTCTCCAGTATATTATGAATACACTTCGCAGTGGAATTGCCCGTTTCATCCCCAAGCCGTTCACTCCTACAGAATTTATTGAAACTGTTTCTGCGGAACTTTGTGTTGCCAAGCATCAGCACCCCCAAAAAACTATCATTTCAAATAGGTAGGCATGCCAAAAAAGACCGGAAACTCGTTAGAGCTTGTTATTTTCATTATAACTTTCACCAGAGCTACCTAAATTGGCCGATAGTGCTTGGGTGAAGTATGTGAACATGGTATGAAGAACGCGGTCTCACAAACCAACACACAACTAAATCGCCTAACGGAACTTCATTGATCCTTTCCACAACTTGGATCTTTGAGGGGACAACACAAGCATGGATACGCTGCAATACAGCTATCCATGCTTGTTCCTTTTCAGAGCACCGTAAAATCAATTTCAATAAATAAAGACCCCCTTTCGGCACATGAAAGGAGATCTTAAAAGATTGTAAAGGGTACCCCCCAAAGGAAATTACCCTTTACAAAATGCCCAACGCTACTTTTGCCTAAACCCAAAAGCTACTAGCTACCGGTTACAACTCCCGCTCCATATCCAGAGCAGGCAAATCAAGCAGGTCAAGAATCTTTTGTTCTCCAACCACAACAAAACCAAAACGTTCAAAAAAAGGCACTGCTTCCGGAATAGATTCTAGTTGGATTTTTTTAGCACCCATCTGTTTTGATAGTTTGAAAATTTTTCGCATAAGCGAGGAGCCGACACCTGTTAACCTATACCCTTCGCCTACGACCATGTGTGAAAGCTTCATTGTTTCACCCAATAATGTAAGCCTACTGCAACCTAAAAGTTTTCTATTTTTCACGGCAACCAGCAGTGTGCTTTCATCTTCCAACTCATCCTGAATGTAAGAACGGGTTACCCGTCCCACCGGATATAAATCCACCCGTCGCATTGCCACAGTCGGCTCATACAGTTCATGCTCTTTGTCAATTTCTTCAACAGAATAAAGCATAGCGACTTTTCCCCCGAAGTGCTTTGTATGTTTTAATTTAAGCACGAAATTACCATAAACTATCATACGGGGAACATCGAAATCTAGAACTTATCATCTAAGTGGGCTACTATGTCATATTACAACAAAAAGATTACTCACTCAAAAGCATCATAAAGAAGATGAACAGTAGGCCCGAATAATAGTTCAGGAAATTAAACATAAAAAAAGATTACACTATAACCTTAGATGGTTATAGACCGTTTGCGATGCTTTCTATTCCATTCACGGAAAAAGAGTACAAACTTCATGAAAAGATGTAGTAACGACGTACACAATTCAACGTGCTTTTGGTGTATGCCACTGGCTACGGTATCTGTTGTCCCCGCAGCAGATAAATAGCCGCGCATCAGAGGGGTCTCTGGTGCGCGGCTATAGTCTTTTTGTATCTTTTCTATTCTGCGCAGTTAACGCACAAAGTCGCCCCCGGTATTGCCATCAGACGGGCATGCGGAATAGGTGCTCCACACTCCATACAGTACCCGAATTCCGGGTCATCAACCTTTCGCAAAACATATTCCAACCCGGCAAGACGTGATTGCGCTTTGGACAAAGCAGCTTTATTGACGCTATTATTCACTATATTGTCCATGCGTGAAAGCCTACCGATAGCGTCGTCAGGTGCAACAGGCCCTGTAATTTCCTTCAGCCTGTCAACTTCCATTTTCAAACGACCAACTTCCGCGTGCATTTTCTGCACGAGTGCTTCTTTTTGAATTTCTTGCATATCATTGCTCTACTATTGGAAATAAATTGCAGAAAGGATGGAATGAATAACAAAAATCCGTGGGAGGATCCTCCCACCCAAGTACACAATCTAACCAACTACTTTTCCATGATAAATGTATTTTCCACATCTAGACACTTTTTCTGCTATACTTTCGCGCATCAATAATCAGCTTAAGAAGAAACAACATATATGGATAAAAAAAATATTATCGCCAGCTACCTACACTCTTCAGGCTGGCTTGAAAAACTCCAGTGTCACAGTCTTTCCGACGTCTCATTCCTTGCAGCAGGTGAATATAATGAAAACTGGATAATCACCGGCACAACGCAAAAAAATCTCGCCCCCAAAAATCATTTTGTCTTCCGCATTAATCACGGAAGCCAGCTGGGGTTAAATTCAGAGCAGATCCGATATGAATTTAATATACTTTCCGCGCTCGAAAACTCAACAGTGACCCCAATTCCATATTTTGAAGATACAAACGCTGGAAATTTTAATTCAGTCTTTGATCGTGGTGTGTTGCTCATGGAATACCTTCCGGGAACGCCTCTTGATTACACGCAAGATTTAGATCGTGCCGCAAAAATTTTTGCAGCTGTCCACACCCAGCCTGTCCCCGAACAAGATTGCTTTGTGCATCAACTAAATCCTGTAGCAGATATTGTGACAGAATCTCTGGGCCTGCTTGCGCGTTTCAACGATCACCCCAAAACAGCAGTCCGTCGCAGCCTTGAAAAGTACAGTAAAAGAATCGCCAAACTCGGTGAACAATATGCTCCAGCCTTTGCGGCAGAAAAGCAGGTTATAGTAAATACCGAGGTTAATTCCGGTAACTTTATCATTAACCGAGAACGCAATACAGCACATCTCGTGGACTGGGAAAAAGCGGTGGTTTCAAGCCGCTATCAAGATCTTGGCCATTTTATTGTTCCAACAACCACGTTGTGGAAAACAGACTTTATCGCCACACCTGAACACCGCCATCACTTTCTATCGCGTTACAAAGAGTACGCAAAATTAGATCACTCAGTAGAAGAGCTTGCCATTCTTACAGGAATACTAGAAAAGACAATCATCCTTAGGGGATTATCGTGGTGTTACATGGCATGGTACGAATACACCAAAAAAGATCGTGCTCTGAAAAACAACGACACATTTGCAACAATTGAACGCTATCTGGACAATCTTGAATGGTTTTTACAATAGATTCCCTTTGTAAAAAATATAACGAAAAGCCTGTGCTCTCCAATGTCTCTTTTTCTGTGGATAAAGGAGACATCGTTTCCCTGATCGGCCCATCCGGTGTGGGAAAAACCACCCTATTACGAATTCTTGCCGGACTAGAGGAACAGGACAGCGGATCAATTACATTTCAAACACCGCCATCTAAAGACAATCCCATTATTATGGTGTTTCAAGATTACTTGCTTTTCCCGAGCCTTACAGTCTTCGAAAATACAGCGTTCGCCTTAAAAGCGCGAAAAGTACCAGCACACCAGATTACAGCGCGGGTAAGCACCATTCTTGATTTTTTCCATCTTTCTAACAAACAAAACCAGTACCCCATACAGCTTTCCGCAGGACAAAAACAACGTGTCGCCATAGCTCGAGCTATGGTGGTTAACCCTGCTGTATTACTGCTTGATGAACCATTTGCGAATCTTGACCGCAACCTCAAAATGGAAACTGCAGAGTTTATCCGAAATACGCAGAAAGAGTTTGGAATTACGACTATCAGTGTCACCCACGACCTTGAAGAAGCCTTCGCAATGTCCGATAAAATCGGCATCATGCTCAATGGAAAACTGGAGCAGTTCGACACGCCATCCGCACTATACAATTCTCCAGACTCCATTGAAGTGGCGCGGTTCCTAGGTCCTGTAAACATTTTGACACCAGAACTATGCGCCCGCCTTAATATTCCCGCATCCATAATCCCAAATGGACGAGAATACGCCATCATCAGACCAGAACAACTTACCTTGAAACAAGGAACAGAAGCTCGCATCACCCGTGTGCAATTTGGTGGACACTACGTAAAATATACCCTGCAAATACAGAATTCCGAACTCACAGTGTACGGTTTCACTGCCCAGTTTGCAGAAGGCGACGCTGTCGGCGTTCAGCTTATTCTAAATTAATAATTACTGAGTAAAAATACTATCTAACTCTGAAATGCTCTGTAGTTAACACACTAGACGCTGCTAAAAAGCTTTGGGGTTAACAGGAAGTAGCTCTCCAAGTACAATGCCTGCTTCTGTGACAGTTGCTCTATACGGATAGACCTCAACACCTAGTTCAATAGCCTCATAAAAAAGCTCTGCATATGCCGGATCAATAATATCTGCCGGCGCAAAGCAATGCCCGTCCGGACGCTGAATAAGATAAAAAAACGCTGCGCGATGTCCCTGCTTCACCACATTAATCATATTGTTAAGATGCTTTCGCCCGCGTTCGGTTACTGCGTCAGGAAAACAAGCAACTTCATCTTCTACCATGGTCACGTTTTTACATTCTATCCAAAGCGGGGGCAAAGAATCATCTTCTGTCCGCAACACGCCATCTGCACGACTGTCACCGATTTTCGCCTCGCTTTTAAAGACAGTATAGCCTTCCCCCCAATGCAGTCTGCCCGCTTCAAAAGCAGCTTTAAGCATTTTATTCGGTGTCTGGGTGTTTACCCCTACCCAATTTATTCCAGTTGCCATGTTCAACCCGACCGCTTCCTGCGTCCACTTAAGTTTTCTATCGGGATTCGCAGCGGGGGAAGCTAAAATGGGTGAGCCCTGCCGCAACAGTCCCATCATTGAGCCGGTATTATTAGAATGTATCCAGACAGATTCTCCATCCACAAGAATTTCAACACTGAATCTTTTAACGCGGCGGACAAAGGAACCAACAATGCACCCTTCTGGATATAAAATAAGTGGTTCTTCTACAGACATGAGCTTCCTATATCTTTTTTATTTGATTACCAAAAAATTGGGTAAAGAAACCGGTTCTAAAAGTTTACATGTGTGTTGTTAACTGGTACTCCGCAGAAAGCTAGAACACATCATAATTTTTGTTTAACCACACTGCATGGTAATGCATTCAGTTATCAACAATTGTTATGGAAGAACTACACAACAGTTCTTTTCTGACTGTTGCCAACAGCTACTTCCGGTGTACTTTCAGGCTTATTGATACGTCGACCATATATGCATAAATTTTATTTTAGAGAGAGGCAACGCATGAAGACTTCAAGCCGTATCGCACAACTTAAACCGTCTGCTACCTTGGCTGTTAACGCTAAAGCTCTTGAGCTGAAAGCACAGGGAAAAGAAATTATCAGCCTTGCTGTTGGCGAACCTGATTTCCCAACGCCAGACTATGTACGTGACGCGTGCAAGCGCGCACTGGACGACGGTTTTACCAGATATGGTGCAGTACCGGGTCTTCCTGAACTTCGCACTGCCGTAGCCAATTACTTCAATATCATGTATGGCACTTCAGCCCGTGCAGAACACACCATGATTACAAACGGCGGCAAACAGGCTCTCTTTAACCTGCTGCAAAGCCTTATTAATCCGGGGGACGAAGTTATCATTCCTGCCCCATACTGGGTAAGCTATCCGCCAATGGTTCAGCTTGCAGAGGGCAAGCCTGTGGCTGTCGCAGCCTCCGCTGAAGCAGGATTTAAAATTACCGTAGAACAGCTTGAAGCTGCGCGTACGGAAAAAACTGCTGTACTTCTGCTAAACTCTCCGTCCAACCCAACTGGAGCGGCTTACTCCCGCAAAGAAATTGACGCAATTGCTGAATGGGCTATCAGCCACAACATCTTTATTATCTCCGACGAAATTTACGACCAACTTGTATATGCACCTGCAGAACACGCATCTCTTGCCACATGGTGGGAAAAATACCCGGAACAGGTATGCATAGTAAACGGTCTTGCCAAAAGTTTCGCAATGACAGGCTGGCGTATTGGTTACGTTTTGGCTCATGTTGACCTTATCAAGGCAATGAGCAAAATTCAGGGACAATCCACATCCAACGTCTGCTCATTTGCACAAAAAGGTGCTGTTGCAGCACTTACAGGCGGCTTTGAAGTAGTTGATTCCATGCGAGCTTCCTTCCGCAAACGCCGTGACCTTGCCATGAGCATCATTGGTAAATGGCCTAATGTTGTTTGTCCTGTACCACAAGGCGCGTTCTATCTGTTCCCGGATGTTCATCGTCTGTACAATGAGACCTACCCGGACTCTGCTGCTCTGTGCACGTATCTGCTCGAAGAAGCCGGTGTTGCATTAGTGCCGGGCGCTGCTTTCGGTGATGATAACTGTATCCGCATTTCCTACGCAGTAGATGAAAAAACTCTTGAAGAATCTCTAAGCAAAATTGCGCGTATCCTTTTTGGCTAAGATAAATATAATATTGAGCTTTACACTTTTTCCCTACGCTTCATCATACAATCTCCTGCCCTTTTTGGTATGCGGGCAGCTCTATCGTCATGCAAATGAAGCGGGGTATTATTTATGACCACAAACACAATCGATTGGACAGGTGCCTGGAACGGACGTCTTTCTAAAAAAGATGAGCGACGTCATGATTCCCGCTGCGGCCAGCTTGCTACGCACCTTTATAAAGAAATTGACAGCAATAAACTTCCGTTTATCAACTTGCCCTATCGAGAGGAACTGGAAAAAGAACTTTTAAAACACTCTCCGTGGCTACAGTCTTTTGAACACATGCTGCTCTTAGGCATTGGCGGCAGCGCGTTGGGAACAAGAGCCCTGCAACGTGCTTTTTATCCTGAACAGGATATGCCGAACCACACTGGAAAACATCTGTGGATCTCTGACAATGTCGATGCCGGAACAATAGAAGAATGGCTGACACGTTTGCCAGCAGAAAAAACTGTCGTTGTCGTCATCTCTAAATCCGGTGGTACTATTGAAACAATTGCGCAATACTTTATTGCACGCGAATGGCTCAAACAGCACCTTGGCGACACATGGGCAGACCACATCATGCTCATTACGGATGCGCAGAATGGCTACTTGCGTGAGGAAGTGAACAGGCTTGGCGCACGTTCTATGCCTGTACCTGACAATCTCGGCGGTCGCTACTCCGTGCTCAGCGCAGTGGGACTGGTTCCGGCAGCCTTTCTCGGTATTAACTGGAAAGCTCTGCTTGATGGTGCTATGTCAGTTGGCAACTGCCTTTGCGAACGCGAATGCGGTGAACGCACTATGCAAGATCACCCTGCGTGGAAAATTGCATCCTGGGCAAAAACCCTTATGGAAGAAGACTATAATATTTTATTATTCTTCACCTATATTCCAGCATGGGCTTCTTTTGGAGACTGGTTCGCACAGCTATGGGCTGAAAGCCTTGGCAAAGAGGGTAAGGGTTCTACCCCCCTTCCAGCTAAGGGAGTAACAGATCAGCACTCGACCCAGCAGCTTTACCTTGGAGGGCCCAGAGACAAAGGTTGTCTGTACCTTACCTGCCCTAACCAACCTGAAGGCATAACGTTTGCCGATGATCTGCCGGAAAAATGGAGTTACCTGCGCGGTGAAAAATTTGGAACCCTCCTGCAGGCAGAAACTCTTGGTTCCCGCATGGCTCTTGGCCAAACAGAGACCCCGCTTGTAGAAATAAGAGTGGGTGAAACAACAGAAACTGAAGCCGGACGCCTTATTGCATTGTTAGAAATCGCAACAGTGCTTACAGGCTGGCTGCTCGAAATAAATCCGCTTAACCAGCCGCATGTTGAACTAGGCAAGCGATTGGCTAATGCACGGCTCGGTGCCACCGGCTATGATGAAGAAAGCAAGCAGCTTGAACACTTCTTAGGCAGGGAGCCCGATATTCAGGAGTTCTAGTTTAATGTTAAGGTTCTTCAAGGACGAGAAGCCGTTTGGTTTTGTTCGAGTCCTCTCATGGGCAATGCTCATAGTCATCATTATTTCAAGTCTGCTCATGTCCACATTCATTGCGGATCAAGCCCGGAAGACCTTAATTGAAAAACAAAAAAACTTTGCACTACTGCTGGCGGAAAATCTGAACCACCAGATTTTCCGCCGCTTTACCCTCCCCACCATTATCGGATACGGGCGCATTGCGCTTCGCAACCCGACCCAATACGAACGCCTCGAACAAGTCGTTCAAAATACCATCCACGGCCTGCATGTAAAAGGGCTGCGTATTTACGACAACAAACAAATTACGTCGTATTCCACCAACAAAGACGATCTTGGAAAAACGGGTATTGCCGGTATTGCTGCACAAAAAGCTGTGAAGCAAAACACCTACAGTTTTGAGATCGAATCAAAGATATCCCCGATAACAGCACTCTTTATGCTCAAAATTCCGGATAATTCCTTTACGTTGCGTACAACCTATCCGCTTCGTCTCGAAGGAAAACTAGGCGAAGAGCCAAAAGAGCTTCCTATCATGGGTGTTCTAGAGATTACGCAGGATATAACCAAAGACTACATGAGTGTAATCCGCTTCCAGCGCCTTATTTTTGTCTCAAGCTTTTTCTCATCCATACTGATGTTTATGATCCTTGTAACCATCATAAAGCGTGCAGAACGCGTGCTCACTAAGCGACTTAATGAAAAAGAAAAACTTGAACATGAACTGCATCAAAATGAAAAGCTGGCAGGCATGGGACGAATGGTTTCGTCTATTGCACATGAAATCCGCAATCCTCTTGGTATTATCTCTTCCAGTGCGGAAATGATGATTAAACGGGACAGCACAGACGATTTCACAAAAAAAATGCTGACTGTTATTTTTGATGAATCCAAACGCCTTGCCCAGACAGTGACAGACTTTCTTGACTACGCAAAACCTAAGCCGACACGCCATGACAAGGTAGACCTTGCCCTTATTATCAATCAGGCACTCGGTTTTCTGGAAAATGAGCTTGAATCTAAAGGCATCACCGTTGCACGGGATTATAATTTAAAATTCTTTATAGAGGGCGATAGTGACTTGCTCTATCGTGCTGTATACAATGTTCTTTCCAACAGCATTCAAGCAATGGACGGCGAAGGAGAAATTCGAATCTGCGCCGCACGCGGAAAAACAGCTGTGCTGCAATTCCATGACTCAGGCAGCGGATTCGATCAGGCGCATTTAAACCAGATGCTCGACCCGTTCTTCACCACACGCGACAACGGAACCGGCCTAGGGCTGCCTATTGTAAACAGCATTGTCAAAAGCCACCACGGCACTTTGACATTAGGCAAATCCACCCTTGGCGGAGCACTCGTTACTATGGAATTTCCACTGAAAACACCGGGCAGGTAATCAGATATGAAAAAGAAAAAACACTTACTCGTTCTGGATGACGAAAAAAACTATCTGCTTGTTCTCGAAGCGCTTCTCACAGATGCAGGATACAAAGTTACAGCGCTGAATGATCCGGAAACAGCACTAACTTTTTTAGAAGAGTCTGACGTTGATGTTGTTATAACCGACATGAAAATGCCGAAAATAACCGGAGCGGAGGTTCTTGATCACGTCCGCAAAAACTACCCCGGACTGCCGGTTCTTATTATGACAGCCTTCGGTACTATCCAAAGCGCTGTTGAGGTTATGCGAACAGGTGCGTTCGACTACATTGCCAAGCCGTTTTCAAATGACGAGCTTCTGCTTTCTGTACAAAACGCCGCTGAACTTTCGCAGGCGCGTCAGAATTACCAGTTACTCACAGAAAATTTTCAGACCCGTTACGGCCGTAATAACATTATCGGTAAGAGCGGCGCAATTCGATCTGTGCTTTCCCTTATTGACCGTGCAGCGCCAAGCAAATCTACAGTACTCATCACTGGTGAGTCCGGTACAGGTAAGGAACTTGTCGCCCGCGCTATTCACTTTTCTTCTCCGCGTAAGGGAGCACCATTTGTCAGTGTAAACTGTATGGCTCTAAACCCGAGCTTATTGGAAAGTGAACTCTTCGGGCACGAAAAAGGTTCCTTTACCGGTGCAATCGCCATGAAGCGAGGCCGCTTTGAACTTGCGGACTCAGGAACACTGTTCCTCGATGAAATAGGCGAACTCTCCCACGATATGCAGGTTAAGCTGCTACGAGTCCTTCAAGAACGACGCATCGAGCGAGTTGGGGGGACAGAAGAAATTGAAGTGGATATCCGCATTGTTGCGGCTACAAACAAAGACCTTCTGGAAGAAGTTAAAAAGGGCAACTTCCGTGAAGATCTTTACTATCGCCTCAACGTTGTGCACATGCAGATTCCACCACTTCGCGAGCGCCGCGAAGATATTCCACTGCTTGTGGCACATTTTATTGAAAAGATTTCAGAACAACAGGGTGTTGCAGAACGCGCATTTTCGGTAGAAGCACTCGATTACCTTTCCGGTTACGAATGGCCTGGAAACATTAGGCAGTTAGAAAACGTTATCGAACGCTGCCTCGTACTCGGAACCGGCTCTGACATCACGGTTGACGACCTGCCACCGGAAGTTCGCGATGAGGAAAGTCAGTTAAAAAGTGCGGTTGACCTACTTCCCGTTCAGCTCGACCTCAGCGACACATTGGAAAAAATCGAAGCTGCCCTCATCCGCAGAGCATTAGTTCGAGCCAACTTCGTACAGGTAAAAGCTGCTGAGTCACTTGGGATTTCCAAGAGCCTGCTGCAATACAAGCTCAAAAAATACAATATTACAGGACACTAGCAGACTGTCGCCTACACTATACTGAGCATGTTAAGGATGGTTTTCTCACCACATTTTCAAACTAATCCTTATACCTTGAAACACTTGGAGTTCCTATGCTGAAGGTTGCGATCCCCGGTTTTGAGCCAATGCAATTTGAGCACCTTGTCTTAGATTTTAATGGCACCATAGCCTTTGACGGCAGTATTATTGATGGCGTTGAACCAGCACTCTCAATGCTTTCTCAACTCCTTACTATACATATTCTGTCCGCTGACACTAACCAGAATGTCACACAAGAAGTAGCACACCTTCCAGTAACAACACGTGTTGTAAACAGTGCCTACCAACAGCAGGAAAAGTTAGAATATGTAGAAGCCCTGGGTTCTGAAAATGTATGCGCTATTGGCAACGGCAATGTAGATATTGACATGCTGCAAAGAGCAGAACTTGGAATAGCTATTCTTGGGCCGGAAGGACTTACACCTAAAGCATTAGCTGCAGCAGATGTACTTATGCCTAATATAGTTTACGCCCTTGAGTCTCTGGTAAACTCTTCAAGACTCAAAGCGACACTGCGTACGTAACACGCACGCAATCAATTAATAGAAAAATCCCGTGTGTTCTCAAAACACACGGGATTTTTTTACGTATCATAATAAATACAAAAAACTTGTCAGTTCAGCATCCAATACTATGATTCTCATATATTGAAAAAGATTCTACGTTGTCGATAAGTTCATATCGCCAGTCTCGAAGAGATCGTCTACTTCTGGCACGTTCCGCAAAAAACAGTGGTGCGTCCTGCCACTTTTTCAGTTTTAAGCGGATTACCGCATACGCGGCAATTCTGCCCTGTGCGTCCATAGACTAGGAAGTTATTCTGGAACGCCCCAGCATCACCATGGGCATCACGGTAATCACGAATAGACGAACCACACTCACGAATGGCTTGTTTCAGAACCTCTTTCAACTTTACATGCAGCAGCCTGAGACTCTTCTGAGAAATCTCATTTGAAGGCTTGTCAGGGCGAATTCCAGCTCTAAAAAGTGATTCATCCGCGTAGATATTACCTATTCCGGCAATTACTTTTTGATCTAGCAATGCGGCTTTGATGCGGGTTCTACGTGATTGAAATAAAGATACAAATCGATCTGTATTAATAACAAGAGGTTCGGGCCCCAACTGTTGCCAGAACTGCCAGTTTAAATAGTCACAAGGGGCTAACGCACGACAAAAACCGAACTTACGCACATCATCAAAGAACAAACGATTGCCGTTGCTCAGATCAAAGATTATGCGGGTATGCCGTGCAGGTGGAGTACCTACAGGATGAACAAACAATCTGCCGGACATTTTTAGATGAAACGCAAGTTGCAATGGATACTCAGAACGAGGCACGGGGAGTTCGTGCTCATAAACTTCCGGAATCGAAAGATCCATAAGCAGTAATTTTCCTCTTCTATGTACGTGCGTAATTTCTCGTCCTGTTATGAGGTTTTCCAACGCATAGCGCCGCCCTTCAACGCTGCTGTCGTTAAGAATGGTAACGTCTTCTATTGTCTGCCCGGCTAGCATTGGCCACAGGCCTGAAGCAATGGTTTCAACTTCTGGTAATTCTGGCATTATGATGAATGAGAGTGTTCCGGTACCGGCATAGAGATGGATGTCTCCTTGTCGCCCCTGATTACTGTAAAGACCATGTCTTTCCCCTCCTTGGCGGCTTTTACTCCGGCTCTGTGAAGGGTCATCATGGATGTAACGTCCATTCCGCTTACTTTGACAATTTTATCGCCCACAAGGAACCCGGCTGTGTACGCAGCAGATTTATCTGCAACATCTATAATTGTGGCACCGTCACTTTCCATACGCAAGGTGAACCCCAGTCTGCTTTGCTTTGTGAGTGGACAATAAAACTGTATATGCCCTTCATCTGCAACAAGCGGCCTCGTGTCCCGCCACGGAACAACTAAAAGCACCTTGGCATCCGGATCAAGCTTGGAAAGCCGATATGAAATTCCCCAACCATGTTCTACGTGTCCTGTACCGGAAAGAATCACCATCGGTAGCTTTGTCTTTTTACGTATCTTCACAGCCTGCTCAGCCATACAGGTATCCCACATGGACTGGATAAGAAAAAAGCGCTTACGATAATGAGCTAATGATTTTTTAGCGACTTCTGCTGCTTTGGGATCATCCTTATCCTTTGTCATCAGCTCAACATGCTTATCATGTATCCGTGCTAACTCTTCCTCTTGCGCTTTCAACGAAGGAATTGTCTTCTCCGGAAGAAATTGACGTTCTTCCGAGGTAAGGCTCTCCATTCCATCATCACCGATTTTTCGGGCTATCTCAAAGGGGAAGTTAAGCGCATAAAGCTTGATCTTATGCTTATATATTACATCAATAATAGGCTCATAAAGCGGGTATGGGAACCCCCACGCTTCCTTCCAATCTACTTTTTTCGGGAACTCGGTAAGAGAGACATCACCATTGTTTACAGCATCGAGTTGCGGTTGCTTATCCTGAGCAAACATTTCCATGCCCACGGTAATACGCAAACCGGATTCAGCTAACGCAGCAATAATTTTTGCTTGAACAATGTGGTCGCAAGTGACGTTATGAGTTTCACCTATAAGAATGTAGTCGCATGATTTTGCGATGGCGATAACGTCTGTAAGAGAAGCTTTTGAACCGTTGGCGTTAAAGAACTCGCCTTCAATTGGCAGATGTGTGGTTGAAGAAGGTTTGTCCGGTTGAATGTTAGCCGTTTTAGATACGGCTGACACAGAGGAGGCAAGGGAAAGAGGCGGTTGCGCCAAAGCGCAACCACCCATTATAATCACGACAGAAAAAAGAATTCTTAGGGCTAATCCCATATCCTTTTGTCCTCAATAGGACGAATCTGCGGTGGCAGTGAGCCAGGAGTAAGCACCTTGAGCTCCGGACGAAGTTTAATTTTTTCACGGAACTGGTGCAGCAGTTCGTCCCCACGTTTGAAGTTACTTGCTTCAACGTACAAGGTCATTTCGTCAATGCCACCCGGATTGGTAACTTCGATCTGCCAACGCTTGATTTCTTCAAAGCGTGCCATGACCTGTTCAACCTGATGCGGGTAAACGAACATGCCTTTAATACGAGCGGTAGTATCTACGCGTCCAACAATGGAACCAAGACGCGGAGAGGTTCGACCGCATGGGCAAGGAGATCTGTCGATGTAACCGAGGTCACCTGTTGCAAGACGGATAAGCGGATAAGTTTTGTTGAATGCAGTAACAACAATTTCACCAACTTCACCATCTTTAAGAGGAATACCAGTATCAGGGTGACAGATTTCAACATACGTTCTGTTGGCAATGTGCAGGCCGGTTTTGTGGTAACATTCGTAACCGATACAACCAACGTCTGCGGTGCCATAGCCCTGACGCATAATAAGGTCGAACTTCTTCTCGAGAGAAGAACGCATTTTCTCAGAAATACGCTCTCCAGTCACAAATGCAACTTCGAGGTAGAGATCTTTACGCAGGTTCAAACCTTTTTCTTCTGCTTTTTGAGCAAGGTGCATCAGGTAGCTTGGAGTTCCAACATACCCGCTTACACGCAATTTTTGCATGATTTCCAGCTGAGTAGCTGCATTACCCGGTCCAGCAGGAACAGTTGCACAACCAAGATTACGCAAAGGCTCTTCAAACATGAGACCTGCAGGAGCAAGGTGGTAGTTGAAAGTAATCTGCGCTACGTCACCCGGACGGAAACCAGCGGAATAAAAACCTTCGGTGTAGCCCCAGTAATCATCAGTGCGATCTTCAGGATCAAAAATCGGTCCAGGAGAAAGGAACACGCGCTTCAGTTCGCCAAGGTCTTTGGTGAGAAGCCCACCAAGACGCGGTCCCATGGACTGCAGGAAGATAAGTTCTTTCTTCTTGAGAATAGGGATATGCTTAAGATCGGAGAGAGACTTAAATTTCTCTACCTGAAACTGAGCACGGTCAAAACGCTTCTTAACATCTTCTGAATAGCGATAAGCATAGGTAAGAAGGTCTTTAAGCTGGATGAGGTAAAACTGACGACGTTCGCTTTCGTCAAGCACTTCACGTCGGCTATATATGCCTTCTGTACGGTCTTTACGGGTCATGTGGATTCTCCATACAAGAAATTTTAATGCGGAACTAAACCCTGACATTACAGAAGAATGAATAGAAAATCAAGTTTTTTCTATTTTTTACTGATATTTCAGATATATATCACATCAAGTCTTCAGTGCAAGTTTTTTTATTTTTTTGCAGGTACAAAAAAATCCCGACTCGTAATAAGTCGGGATTTTATGTTTATTTTACGCTTGCTGCGTTAGCGCAAGTAACTTCTATTCTGCAGATTCTTCTTTAGCAGCAGCAAGACGCTCTTTACGCGCCGCTTCCTGCTTGCGCTCTCGAGTGCCAACATATTTGTGACCTTCAAGAGCTTCAAGACCTTCCTGATGACGGGCAAAAATAAGGAAGCCTGTATGTGCTACCATGCGATCATTTGGACGCAAGCGATCCGGTACTGGTTTCCAATTACGAACGAGAAGTTCGGAAACTTCAACTTCGTCAAATGGACCTTTTTCCAGTTCGGTAAGGAGGCTGGAAACCTGATCTACGGTAGGAACGAGAAAGCCGATCATTGCACCTGGTTTAATCGCATCCGGAATAAATTTTACGTAATCCCAAGGATCACGCACATCGAGGAAAAGTGCATCAGCATCATCAACGAGGAAACCGTTTTCGATGTTGTGGTGGTACAAGGTTACGTTTTTGCCAACACCTGCCCAATCGAGATTGCGACGAGCAAGCTTCATAAATTCTTCACGGGCTTCGTGGGTATGGATTTCGCCCTTTTCCCCTGCAAACCAGCTCATAGCAAGAGTAAGACTACCGGAGCCGGAACCGGCTTCAATAACTTTAGAACCATTACCAACACCCAGCTTCATGCAGATGTAGCCAATATCCTTTGGATAGATAACCTGTGTCTGACGCTTGACGCCTTTCACAAGATCGTGCAACGAAGGGCGTTGCACGCGGTATGGCTTCTCTTTATGAGTAAAAACAATGCTGCCGTAACCGGCTGCCATGATGTCTTCCATTTTTAGAATGCCATCATTACCATGTATATCGTTACCTGATTCTGCACGGCGCATAACGCGTTTTCCGCGCGGGCCGACAAGCAGAACCAATTCGCCTTGCTTAATCATATTTTTTTTTCCTCCGTGGTTGGAGCAACGCCCTACTTATATATAGGACACCTGTCAAGAGACTGTCTCATCTTGATAATTCAAGTTTTTTATACCAGTCATGCCAACTTACGGCACTTTTTTGATTGAAATAATAGCTGTCCTTTTGTGCTGCCTGTAAGTATAGTAACTAATCATACCAGAGTGCGGAACGTAATTGCCATGAAGTTTACATATATTTTTGGTCCGGTTTATTCAGGAAGACTCGGTCATTCTCTTGGCCTTGATCTTCTCGGGAAGAGAATCTGTTCTATGGACTGCCTTTACTGCGAAGTCGGCAAGACAGAAGAACTGACCCTGACCCGGAAACCATATGTTCCAGCGAAAGATCTGCTGGACGAATTGCGCCAATGGCGCGATGAACATTGCGATAATTTACCCGATTACGTAACTCTGGGAGGCTCAGGAGAGCCGTGTCTAAATAGTGAATTAGACATCATAATCAAGGGCTGCAAACAGATTCTTCCATCTGTCCCTGTAGCTGTTCTCACTAATAGTACACTCTTATGTGATTCAGAAGTGCAAGAAGCACTTATGGAAGCAGATGCCGTGCTTCCTTCTCTGGATTCACTAGTAGATAAAGAATTTACAAAATTGAATCGCCCCTGCGGGGGGGTTATCGTCGCACAGCTTGCTGAATGCCTTGTTCAATTCAGCAAAAAATACAGCGGCAAAATTTTTCTAGAAATATTACTGTCGCAGGGCATAAATGATTCACAAGAGAATCTTACCCTGCTCAAGGAGTATGTAACTAAGTTACAGCCTCATCGTGTTGATGTAACAACATTATCCAGACCCGGTGCCTTTTCTTTGGCAAAAGCTGTTGACCCTGACGTACGTAAAGTATGGCAGAACGCACTCTCAGAATGCATTACTAGATTTGACGCCAATGGCTCAGCTAGCCCACAACATGCTTCACAAAAAAACGCACCCCCAGCGACTGTCTTGCAGTCAGCCACTGGAGAATTTGCAGACTTGCCGGAACAAAACTGGTCAGCTGTAAAACAATGTGTTCTAGAGTCGCTTAAACGCAGACCACAGACACCTTCGCAGCTTGCGGTTGCTCTCACCCTTCCTCTATCCAACGTCCAAAGAGCACTGGACACACTGGAGCATGAAGGTGATATTTACAAGTCAGAGCCAGACCGCACTGCAGCACTCAACACAGATGAGCCTTTCTACTCCTGCCAGTAGTCCGAATGTCCCGACAACATTCGGAAAGGATTTTTTAAAGGACTCACAATGGTCAGACCACGCAAAGGCAAGCGTAAGATGTTTATCAGCACCTTGCCAGGCGAACAGGTTGAAGTATTACTAGCCGAAGAGGGCCTAGTACAAGAATACTATGTTGAAATGGTTCATCAACAGAAAACCAAAGGTAACATCTACAAAGGTGTCATCAACAACATAGATACAAACCTTCAAGCAGCATTTATCTCGTATGGTGCAGAAAAAAACGGATTCCTTCAGATTGATGAAGTACATCCGGAATATTTTCTCGCGCCGCATGACCCTAACCGGGGTAAGAAGTACCCTCCAATTCAGAAAGTTCTGAAAGCTGGACAAGAAATTCTGGTGCAGGTTGTTAAAGAACCTACCGGAACTAAAGGTGCGTTTCTTACTTCATATCTATCCCTTCCCGGCCGCTTTCTCGTTCTTACACCTGGACGCGAACAAATTGGCGTTTCCCGTAAAGTGGACGACGAAAAAGAACGGTCACGCTTAAAAGCAATCTTTGATGAACAGAAACCGGGTGATGATCTCGGCGTAATTGTTCGTACCGTCAGCATGGCTCAGCCCAAAACATCTCTGCTGCGTGACTTACGGTTCCTCAAAAGAATGTGGAAAGAAGTACGTAAAAAAGCCACTACGGAAGAAGCTCCTTCCCTTCTCTACCGTGAACGCGACCTCGCAACCCGCGCAGTACGCGACTATCTCACAGATGAAGTAGGTGAAGTATGGATTGATGACGAAGGCACAGCAGAGGCTGTTGAAGAGTTTGCAGGACTCGTATTCCCTCGTCGCGGACTTCAGGTTCGAATTCATAACCAACCGGAACTCTCCATGTGGGAACGCTTCAACCTGCAAAAGCAGCTTGAACAAATTTACTCCCGTGAAGTTGTTCTGCCATCAGGCGGCCGTCTTGTTTTCGACCAGACAGAAGCACTCATGGCTATCGACATCAACTCCGGCAAAATCGCAGGAAAAACAAATTTTGAATCCATGGCGCTTAAAACCAACATGGAAGCAGCCCAGACCATTGCTCAGCAGCTAAAACTGCGGGATATCGGCGGTCAGATTGTTATCGATTTTATTGAAATGCGTGACCGCAACCACTGGCGCGAAGTGGAAAAAACACTCCGCAACGCCATGAAGATTGACCGTGCACGGCACGATGTAGGTAAAATGAGCCGGTTCGGTCTGCTCCAGATTGTCCGTCAGCGTCTCGGTTCTTCCGCACTGTCCATCAGTACAGAAGTCTGCCCATGCTGTAACGGCTCCGGTTCACGCCGGAACATGGAATGGCAGTCCTTGCAGTCTCTTAAAGACCTGCTGCGCCGTCTGCGTCACAACAAAGATATCTCCGCTAAGTTTGAACTCGAAGCAGAGCGTGAACTTGCAATGTATCTGCTTAACCAAAAGCGCGAACGTCTTCTCGAGCTGGAAAGCACCTACAAGGTGTCCATCGAGATCAAAATCGCCAAGGCGTAACAATGGCTCGCGTACTTCTGCACATGTGCTGCGGCCCTTGCTCAATTACAACGATCAAGGAACTGCAAAACGAAGGACTGGAAGTAACCGGCTTCTTTTACAACCCCAATATCCACCCGACCAAAGAATATCTTCGGCGACGGGAAGGGGCGATTGAAGTAGCCAACCGGTTCGACATTAAAATCATTATGCGTGATCAGGAATACGATCCGCAAAAATGGTTTCGCACCATATGCTACAGAGAAGAAAACCGCTGTTTTCACTGCTACGCCATGCGCATGGAGCGCGCGTTCTCTATAGGACGCAAAGGCAACTTCGACTATGTGACAACAACCCTGCTCTATTCCAAAATGCAAAAGCATGAGGATATTAAAAAGCTTGGGGAAGATATGGCACAAGGTGGAAGTGCCAAGTTTCTCTACCGCGATTTTCGTACCGGTTGGAAGGAAGGTATCGAAACCTCCAAAGACTGGGGCGTCTATCGCCAGCAGTACTGCGGCTGCCTCTACTCAGAAGGTGACCGCTACGCAAAAGAGTTTAAAGAAACCTGTGGGCTGAAGAAATAATTACGGTTTGTCTGCTGCCTTCGGCGAGTCTGCGACACCTGTTGTCTTCGACGAGCCTCCGGCGGCCAAAGAACCTTTCTGTAGAAAGGCTTCTCTGGACTCTCCAAAGACTTTCTACTGCGAGATCCGCACGTTTTATGCGCAACTTTGCGGCTTATGCTCCGCTATCTTTCGTTTAAATATAAAAGGGCAGTCCTATACTATGTAGGACAGCCCTTATCTTTTTAAAGAGGGGAGACCTCAAAGGGAAACTCTTTTATAAAAAAGTCTTAGCAGCTCTCAAAGAATGAGAGACTACGGACAAAGACATTGAAATAACGTGAGTTCTCTCTTTGGTCGTTAAAGGTAGCGGATAACATGATCCTAGCCAATGAACCCGGGACCATCCTCAGCATCAATATTGATTTTGATAGAACCTTTTTTCATCATAAACCAAACAAAACAACCAATACTGGCGATTATGCCGAACCAGCAGGAAATATCATACGGCAGGTTAAAGCCAATTTTAGCGTTTGCAAGATAGGTGCTGACCACGCCAGTCATAAATACAGCTGGAACAACTGCGATCCAGTAGTTTTTTGCATGCCGGACAAGGTATACACCGGCTGTCCAAAGTACAATTGTTGCGAGTGTTGAGTTTGCAAAACCGAAGTAACGCCAGATAACAGAAAATTCAGTTCTTGTGATAAGAAAACCAATCGCAAACAGCGGTACTGCGATGATAAGACGTTTATAGCCTTCCTTCTGCGGCATCTTAAAGAAATCTGCGATAATGAGACGTGCAGAACGGAAAGCCGTATCACCAGAGGTAATCGGCAATGCGATTACACCTATGATAGCGAGAAAGCCGCCTATCGGCCCCATGAGAGTAACAGAAATCTGGTCAACAACGGCTGCAGGGCCACCGTTTGAGATTACGGCCTGAAGTGCTTCCGGTGTTTTGTAGAAAGTCATACCCAAAGTTGCCCATACGAGTGCGATCAGACCTTCACCAATCATAGCTCCGTAAAATACGGGACGTCCGCATTTTTCATCCGGAATACAGCGGGACATGAGCGGAGACTGTGTCGCATGGAAACCGGAGATAGCGCCACAAGCAATGGTAATAAAAATGAGCGGCCAGATCGGTAAGCCTTGCGGGTTGGTATTGGCAAGAGAAAGACCGTTTGGATAGAAGTCATAGCCGTCCCAGATGAGCATGGTGGTTAAACCTACGGCCATAATAATCAGGGTCACGGCAAAGAGTGGATAGAGGCGACCAATAATTTTATCCACAGGAAGAATGGTTGCAATGAAGTAATACCCAAAAATAGCCGCTGTCCATGCGTACTTTGCATAGGTTATGTCATCAAATCCGAAGCTAATTTTTTTGGCCAAAAGCTCTGCTGGCCCAAGTACAAAGACAACACCTACAAGAAGCAGGAGAACGATGGAAAAAACATTCATGAACTGCTTGGCGAATGAGCCAAGGTTGTACCCCACAGCATCCGGAATAGATTTACCGTCATATCGAACGGACATCATGCCCGAAAAGTAATCATGCACCCCACCGGCAAAGATACTGCCTATAACTATCCATACAAGAGCAGTCGGGCCGTACAGCGCTCCAAGAATAGGGCCGAAAATCGGACCAAGGCCTGCAATATTCAGAAGCTGGATAAGGTATGCCTGCTTCTTATTCATCTTAACAAAATCCACTCCGTCCTCTAGCCTGCACGCCGGAGTTGCCCTACACGTATCCGCACCGAAGTTTGCCTCTACCACCTTACTATAGACAAGGTACCCAACAACCAGCGCAGCTACTGCTAAAAAGAAATATGCCATACCCTTCTCCTTAAGTTGCTTTTCTCCCTAAAATTTCAGATTCTGTGTACGGTGAATAATAACAGAAGTTATAGCTAGTATAATATCACTATCTCTCTGAAATAAAGTGCTTTTACAATGGCTCATTGAGATTGCGCATAAAAAATGGGGAAAAACTGAGATTTCAGCTTTTCCCCAACAATAACAATGCGTGTTCATTCCCATGCGCCCGATGTGAGCACAGATTATCTTTCCAGACTAGTCTTCTGCTGAAACCTGCGGCAGCATTTTCATAAGGTGCTCCCTTACGTCAAATACAAACTGGTTCAACAGGTTGGAACGATATTTCTGTCGGTTCATCACGGCATAAAGACTGCGTTTAAAACGTATTCCTTCGAGCTGCACAGGAAATAATTCTCCTTTTGCAAGCTCACGCTGAAAACAGAACGGAGACATGCAACTAAGTGTTCCCGGATTTTTCAGCACCGACTTAATCGCTTCTATATGCTCAAGTTCCATAAAAATATTAAGATTTTTTTTGGCCTGCCCCAAAGAATTCCACATGGTCTGGCGTGTACCAGAACCCTGCTCACGTAATATCCAATCTAAATCCAACAGCTCAGACAATCTGTATTCTTGCAACCCGGCCATATATTTATCGGAAGTTACAACAACAAGCTCTTCTTTATAAATTTCTTCAAACTCTGCGGAACGTGATTCATAATCACCTTCAATAAAGCCCAGATTAATCTCTCCACTTTCGACATGCTCAACAACGTTCTCAGAATTGAAGTTAATAACTTCAATCTGACTCTGGGGATATTTATTTTTAAATGCATAGAGAACTTGCGGCAGGATGTAATCCGCAAAAGTAGAACTTGCACCGACACGGAGAACACCGGCCATTCTGTCACGCTTAAACAGCGTTTCAACGTCACGAATCTGCTCAAAGGCAGGCTCAAGACATTCCATAAGAATTTTACCATTCTCGTTAGGTACAAGCCTGTTGCTGATCCGGTCGAACAATCGTTCACCCACAGTTTGCTCTAATGCTTTAATCGCCATTGAAACGGCAGAGTGCGTCAAAAAATGCTCCTGCGCGACTGCTCCAATGTGTGGGTTACGCATTAGCGAAAGGAATAGTTCGATTTGCCTGATGGTAATATTCATAGATCCTCTTTCAAAAAAAATGAATGTATCTTTCAATATTATAAACTTGAAATTAAATCTACTCCGGTTATTGTGTCCACATGCGCTAATTCATTTGTCTTGTGAGTACTGCCATATTTAATAAGATATTTGGATACATATGACCTCTTCCTCCTTTTTTATAAAAAATCTCCTGTACCACGAGCAGGAGATTTTTTATTGTTGCAGGCAAATCTTTTGCAATACAACATCTTAAAATTACTAGCATATTTTAAGAAGAAAAAAGCAAAAGATATTCAAAGGAGTACGCTTTTTTAGTGCACACACTAAAAGAACGTTACTCTTTGAAGTTTGGCTTTGCTGACTGAGATTAGCCGGTACAATGCCCGATACACATAACTCGATGACAACTATACGATCCGTATACCATTCTGTAAGTTATGCGCTCGGATATACCACACGCATAATCAGTCGTTTTCCCTATGAATTGCCCTTCATAGGATTTGTTGGATTTTTCCGGATCTTTTGACTTTTTATGAAACAACTTCTTTTTACCCTATGCGCAACAGCTTTACAGTCCGTGACAATGCACCCAAACATGTCCGGACTTATAAGCAAGAAGATGTTTTAAATACACAGAGCAAGTTTTCCATACATCGCTCATTGATAACTATCGCCTTGATAACGCCTGCATAGGAACGTTTGTTCCACGCAGAGGGCCTATTTGTTATCTCTAGTAAGGTTTGCTTTTCACATCAAAAGATCCGGGAATCCAACAGCCCGCCCAACACCATCAGAAACTCCTTTTCCCGAATGAGTCCGAACTAGCCCGGACTGAATAATAACGCTTCTTCAAACGTTATTGTAGCACTCACACCACCTCACTTCTCACAATACACCTTAAGATACCCACTTTGTTTCCTTACACAACCAGCTCTTCAACATCATGATTGGCTGATTTTAAGAGAACTTTTTTCACACCACATGTGCGCTCAACCATATACATTTTATTAATCCACATAATATACTAATATAATTGATATATCATGTGGATTTGTTCCTTTTTTTTACCTATCATGCACAACTAATAACTTTTTTTATGCAACTTGTATGGAGGATGAATAATGAACGTTAGTACCATCACTCTACATGCCCCTTCAAAAACTAAGACACAGGGGCGTCTGGATCTTCTCCAAATGATCTCCGGCGTCCTGCTTATTTTATTCCTATGGGCGCACATGCTGCTTGTTTCCAGTGTAATTATAGGTCCCGGCCTTATGAACGCCATTGCGTGGTTCTTTGAAGTTACCTACATGGCACAAGTAGGTGGTCCGTTGATTGGCATCCTTATCTTTATACATTTCCTCCTTGCGGCACGAAAAATGCCGTGGAAGGTTTCAGAATCAGACGCCTTCATCAAACATAGCGTTATGATGAAGCACCGTGACACCTGGATGTGGCTGGCACAGGTTGCCACTGCTCTTATCATCCTCATTATGGCCGGTATACACATGTGGGTTGTATTAACGGATCTGCCTATTACAGCAGTTAAGAGTGCGGCACGTATCCAGCACGGAGGCTGGCTGCCGTTCTATCTTATCCTTCTCCCAGTTGCAGAAATCCACGTAGGCATCGGTTTTTACCGCATCGGGGTAAAATACGGCGTCATCACAAAGGACAACCGTACATGGTATAAAAAAAGAGAAAACGCACTTATGGGCGGCTTCATCTTTATAGGTCTCATCACGCTTATTCGATTTATGTATCTGCCTCTGCACAGTGGCATATAAGCTAGAAGGAACATTCTTATGCAGATTTTCTACACCGACTTATTATGCATTGGCGCAGGACTTGCCGGAGAACGTGTAGCTGTTGAAGCTGCCAAAGCCGGATTTAATACAACCTGTCTTTCTATTGTTCCGCCGCGCCGTTCCCACTCCTCTGCCGCTCAGGGCGGAATGCAGGCGGCTCTCGGCAACTGCGTTATGGGTGAAGGAGATTCTCCGGATATCCACTTTGCAGATACCGTTAAAGGTTCAGACTGGGGATGTGATCAGGAAGTTGCCAGAATTTTTGCGGATACAGCCCCGATTGTGATGCGCGAAGTTGCCCACTGGGGAGTACCTTGGAACCGTGTTGAACAAGGCCCTGCAACATATTACAAAGGCGGCAAACCGTTTGAGGCAGTAGAAAGCAAAGAAAAGCACGGCCTCATCCACGCCAGAGCCTTCGGCGGCACTGCTAAATGGCGAACCTGTTACACAGCAGACGGTACAGGCCGCTCTGTTCTCAATACGCTCGACTCCATGTGTCTACGATACAATGTCAATATTCATGACCGGGCACAGGCAGAAGCTCTTATCCACGACGGCGAAAACTGCATAGGTGCCATTGTCCGTTGCCTGCGCACCGGAGAGCTTATGGCGTATTTCGCAACAGCCACTCTCATAGCTACAGGCGGATACGGACGTATCTACAAGGCAACAACCAACGCAGTTATCTGTGACGGCGGCGGCCAGATTACAGCACTGGACACAGGGCTGGTTCCTCTGGGTAACATGGAAGCCATCCAGTTTCACCCTACAGGAACCGTACCTACAGATATCCTTGTAACAGAAGGCTGCCGAGGTGACGGCGGCACGCTTCTCGACATAAACGAATACCGTTTTATGCCTGATTATGAACCGGAAAAAGCAGAACTGGCCTCCCGTGATGTCGTTTCCCGCCGTATGCAGGAACACATGGCAAAAGGCTTTGGTGTTAAATCTCCATATGGCGACCATCTATGGCTCGACATCCGCCACCTTGGCGAAAAGCACATCACAACAAAGCTCCGCGAAGTATACGATATCTGCACCAGCTTCCTTGGTGTGAATCCAATCACCGATCTCATTCCGGTTCGCCCGACTCAGCATTATTCCATGGGGGGCGTACGCACCAACAAAGATGGTGCAGCTTACGGTCTTACAGGGCTATTCGCAGCAGGTGAAGCAGCATGCTGGGACATGCATGGGTTCAACAGGCTTGGCGGAAACTCTCTTGCAGAAACTGTTGTGGCTGGCCGCTACGTTGGTAAAAAAATAGTGGAATTCCTTCAAGGACACGCTGTTGATTTCAAACAAAGTGCTGTGCGAGATGCCTACATAAAAACTGAAGAACGCATTAAAAACCTTGCCGGTAATTCTGGAAAAGAAAGCGCCATCACCTTGCGTGATGAAATGCAACACATAATGATGGACTACGTAGGAATCTTCCGTAATGGTAAGGACCTGCAGACCGCAGTGGACAAACTGGAGGAACTCTACGCGCGTTCTAAGAACATAGGTCTGCAAGGCAGCACCATCGGGTTTAATCCGGAAATTTCGTTAGCCTTGCGTATCCCCGGCATGATCAAACTTGCACAATGTACCGCATTGGGCGCACTTAAGCGCACTGAGTCCCGCGGCGCACACACGCGTGATGATTATCCCGAACGTAACGATAAAGATTGGCTCAACCGCACGCTGGCATACTGGGAAAAAGGCGATTCCCTGCCGACTCTCAAGTACGAAGATGCCTCACCTTACTTTGAAATCCCTCCAGGAGAACGCGGATACGGCGGCGGAAAGATCATTCAGGCCGATATTCCAGCTGAAAAGCTTCGTGTCCCTGAGAAAAAAGCATCCGACAATGCCGCACCTGCGGAAGAAAAAAAGTAAGGGAGTGACTTATGAGCCGACGTCTCCATATCGAAATATTCCGTTACAACCCGCTTGATCCAAGTTCCGAACCGCACATGGAATCGTTCTACATTGATGAATATGATTCCATGACCCTGTTTATCGCGCTGAATATCATCCGTGATACTCGCGACGCGACATTGCAGTTTGATTTCTGCTGCCGCGCTGGTATCTGCGGCTCCTGCGGCATGGTTATAAACGGGCGGCCCGGTCTTGCTTGTCATACGCAGACAAAAGATCTGCCGGAACATATTGTACTGCATCCGTTGCCGATATTTAAACTCATCGGTGACCTTTCTGTTGATACAGGAGTATGGTTCCGTGACGCAGGAACACGCATTGAAGCATGGGTACATAACGACCATGAACATTTTGATCCAACGCAGGAAGAAGCACGCATGGAAAACTCCCTTGCGAATGAAATCTTCGAGCTTGATCGATGTGTAGAATGCGGCTGCTGCATCTCTGCATGCGGTACAGCACGTATGCGTCCGGACTTCCTTGGCGCAGCCGCCATCGTCCGTGTTGCCCGCTTCTATTTAGATCCTAGAGATGAAAGAAACGCGGAAAACTACTACGAAGTAATCGGCAACGATCAAGGCGTGTTCGGCTGTATGGGGCTGCTAGCCTGTGAAGATGTCTGCCCTAAACATATTCCTTTGCAGGATCAGCTCGGCATTATGCGCCGCATGCTGGCTCTGCACTCCGTAAAAGGTATTCTGCCAAAGACGCTGATTAATAAACTCTCTCATAAGGGATGTTGTCATGAGAACCATTAAAGCTGAAATTATTCATGACGCAGTGGTAAACCTTGTTTTAACCGCTGCGCGTTACCTGCCGGAAGACGTAAAGCAGGCAATTGCAGACGCGAGAGAAAATGAAGACTCCGCATCGGCACGTGAAATCCTTGGGCAATTACTGGAAAACGCAGAGCTTGCTGCAAGTTCCGGACTTCCATTGTGTCAGGATACTGGAGTAGGCGTTTTCTTTGTAGAACTTGGTGATCAGGTTCATGTTGAAGGAAACCTTATTGAAATTATCAACAACGCAATGACCGAAGGGTATGACAAAGGCCTGCTCCGCAAATCCTTATGTCATCCACTTACCCGAGCCAACACTGGGGATAATTCGCCGGCAGTTGTCCATGTAGACATTGTTCCGGGTGACAAAATCAACATCAAACATATGGCAAAGGGCGGTGGCTCTGAAAACATGTCCCGTTGCACGATGCTCACCCCTGCACAGGGATGGGAAGGCATTAAGGAATTTGTCGTACGACGTATGGCAGAAGCAGGCCCGAACCCATGCCCACCTACTATTGTCGGTGTCGGTATCGGCGGAACTTTCGATCTTGCCCCGACCTTAGCGAAAAAAGCACTATTCCGCCCGCTGAGCGAGCCAAACCCCGATCCGGAGTTGGCGGCAATGGAAGAAGAACTGCTTGCTGAAATAAACAAGCTCGGCATCGGCCCTATGGGACTTGGCGGTAAAACAACAAGCCTCGGTGTAAAAATTGAAATGCGCCCGTGCCATATTGCAAGTCTGCCGCTTGCTGTAAACGTTCAGTGTCATTCCTCACGCATCAAGGAGGTCGAAATCTAATGGCTACCTACGAACTGACAGCCCCGTTATGTGATGAAGATATAAAAAAGCTCAAAGCAGGTGATGTAGTAAAGCTTACAGGCACTATCTACACAGCCCGTGACGCAGCACATAAGCGTTTGTGCGACATGCTCGACAAAGGTGAAAATTTACCATTCGACCTGCAAGGTGCAGTTATTTATTATGTCGGGCCAAGCCCTGCACCGGAAGGACGCCCTATCGGTTCGGCTGGTCCAACCACAAGTTATCGTATGGATGCCTATGCTCCGCGCCTGTATCGCCTCGGTGTAAAAGCCACTATCGGAAAAGGCAAACGTAACGCAGAGGTGCGTAAGACACTGGAAGAACATACAGGTGTATATTTTGGTGCAACAGGCGGAGCAGGAGCACTTCTGTCACAATGTATTGATGAGGCCGAAGTAATCGCTTTTGAAGACTTGGGTCCTGAAGCAATCCGCAAACTGAAAGTGACCAAGTTTCCGCTGCTTGTAGTAAACGATTCATACGGCAATGAGCAGTACGCTAAACCGAACTATGATTTATAGTTGGTAATTTTCAGCAAAAAAGAGCCTTGCTTGTGCTGAAACGCGCACAAGACTATCCCGTTTGAGAACAAAATCAATATGTGTTGTGCCATAAAGTATACATAAGACCGGATAACAACATCATTCGTTGGTCGACTATGTAAACCACAACAGTGCTGCTCTGGAGTAATCCTGAGCAGCACATTTACAAACCATATCCGAGAATAGCGTATGCTGTCGTAAAAAAACAATACAGCCATACTGTGCATTTTTTACAGAGAAGGCGTTATTCTATATCCACGGCAACTTACACTGTTAATGCTGTTCATTTTTTTGAGGTGCATCTTAGTACTTCACTAGTTTGGGAATGCCGTGTTAGGAGAATATTTATCTTGCTGCACGTCGTATAGTTAGTCCGGTGCTTTTGGGGACTCCCCCTCACATTTCAAACCGCACCGAGCTGTAACATCATGGCATAATGATACTTGTCAGGGGTTTATTACGTCTTTGTTCACAGCTATCTACCAGATGACACTAAACGACCATTGTTCTAGGTCCCCGATACGTACTGTAATCGGCTGCAATCTGCTCGGTCTTTTCCCAAGGCTGACATGCGCTTCAACGCACTAACATTTCCGCTGTCGCTGTATATTCTCACCAGCGGAACAGGTATGATTATGGCTAATAAAATTCTCAAAAAAGAACAGTTAATCCCAGGACAAACCAGCAAGCTGGTTATTGATGCACCGCATATTGCGGCAAAAGCCAAGCCCGGCAACTTTGTTATCTTACGTGTTACGGAGCATGGCGAACGTATTCCACTTACAATTGCTGACACTGACACTGAAAACGGTACCATCACTATTGTATATCTCGTACTCGGCAAATCCACAGCGTTACTCGAAGAGTTGAACGAAGGTGATGAAATTCTCGACCTTTGTGGCCCACTCGGAAAAGCAACCCAACTGCACACTGGCGGCACAGTTATCTGTGTTGGTGGCGGTACCGGAATTGCTGCTATGCATCATATTGCTAAGGGTCACCACCAAGCCGGCAACCATGTCGTTGCTATCATTGGTGCCCGTACTAAAGACCTCTTGTTGTTTGAAAAAGAACTTAAAGAGTTCTGTCCGGAAGTTCTCATCTCTACTGATGACGGTTCCTATGGCCATCACGGCCTTGTTACTGACCTGTTGAAAGAACGTCTTGAAAAAGATGACTCTGTTATCGAAGTGGTAGCTGTTGGCCCTGTGCCGATGATGGCTGCTGTATCTAAAACTACCGAACCATTTGGTACTCCTACCACTGTAAGCCTCAACTCCATTATGGTGGACGGCGTTGGCATGTGTGGTGCCTGCCGGGTTACTGTTGGCGGAGAAACCAAATTTGCTTGTGTAGACGGTCCTGAATTTGACGGTCACAAGGTAGATTTTGGTGAATTACGACAGAGATTGGCTGCATTCTCCAGCCTGGAAAAAGAATCTTTCGAACATCACTGCAGGTGCAAGTGTAATGACAACAAGTAGCAAAACTAAAAAGACAATCGCCCCTCGCGTACCAATGCCTAACCAGCCGGCAGGTGAACGCGCCCGCAATTTTAAAGAAGTAGCCCTTGGTTACACCAAAGAAATGGCAATGCAGGAAGCTTCACGCTGTCTGCATTGTAAAAAACCTAAATGCGTTCAAGGCTGCCCTGTACAGGTTCCAATTGCAGACTTTATTGCAGAACTTGTTAAAGGCGATGTTGAAAAAGCCTACGCCGTTATCAAAAGCACCAACAGCCTCCCGGCTGTCTGTGGGCGCGTTTGCCCACAGGAGATTCAGTGTGAAGGCGCGTGTATCCTCAATGCTAAAGGGCAGCCAATTGCTATCGGCCGCCTGGAACGCTTTGTAGCAGATGAGTACATGTACATGGATGCGTGTGACCTCATCAGTGCTAAGCCTGAATGTCCGTATATTGATGAAGAGAAAAAAGTTGCCTGTATCGGCTCCGGCCCCTCCAGTCTCACTGTTGCCGGTTACCTTGCCAGCCGAGGCTGCAAAGTAACTGTATTCGAAGCTCTTCACGAAGTAGGCGGCGTACTCGTTTACGGCATTCCAGAATTCCGTCTGCCGAAAAAAGACATTGTTGCCAAAGAGGTTGGTGCTCTCAAAGATCTTCAGGTTGATTTTGTTACCAACTACGTCGGTGGCAAAACATTCTCTATCGAAGACTTAAAAGAACAGGGCTACAAAGCTATCTTCGTCGGTGTTGGCGCAGGCCTTCCACGCTTCTTGAATATTCCAGGTGAAAACTTTTGCGGCGTTTTCTCCGCAAACGAATACCTCACCCGTGTTAACTTAGGCCGTGCGTACCAATTCCCTGACTATGACACCCCTATCATCAAGGGCCGCAAGGTTACTGTTTATGGTGGTGGAAACGTAGCAATGGATGCTGCCCGTACAGCGCAGCGTCTTGGTGCTGAAACAGTACATATTGTGTACCGACGTACCGCAGACGCAATGCCTGCAAGGCATGAAGAAATTGAACATGCTGTAGAAGAAGGCATTATCCTTGAAGTGCTTGCGAATCCTATCGAATTCAAGGGTGACGAAAAAGGCAACCTTACTTCTGTAACATTACAGAAAATGAAAATGGGTGAGCCTGATGAATCAGGCCGTTGTCGCCCTCTCCCTATTGAAGGCGAAACATACGAACTGGAAACAGACCTCGCTGTTATTGCTGTTGGCACCCGTCCTAACCCAATCCTTCTCGAAAACGAGCCGGATCTAAAGTTAAACAAATGGGGCTACATCGAAACAGACGAAGAAACAAACGAAACCTCCATTCCTGATGTATATGCAGGCGGTGACATCGTTACCGGTGCAGCAACCGTTATTCTTGCAATGGGTGCAGGCCGAAAGGCTGCACGTGAAATTGCTCGTCGGTTCGGCATCGAAGACTAACGACACGTATCTATACCAATAAAAAAAGGCAGCCTCCAAGGCTGCCTTTTTTTATTGGCAAAGTATCAACTGAACGTCACCAATGCACAAAATTACCCACCACAATAATATAAGTATAATTTTTTTCTACTGTTAACCGATATGATCAGAATGAGGACATAGTAATCCCAATTCAAACCAAAACATACGTACACACAACTACACGACCACACGGGAGGGATGCAATGAAGTTTAATCTAAAGGCAAAAATACTTGTTCCAACACTGCTTATAATTATTGTCGGAATGGGTACTGCTTCCTTTTTATCATTCAGACAAGCAGAATCTACTTTAAAGAACACAATGCTGCAGCAATCTGAACAAATCGTAAAGAGTCTTCAAACCCAGATAACAGCATGGGTTAAAGACATTAGACAAGATCTTACGATTACTGCAAAAAACAATTCGGTTAGAAATGCGTTACTTAGCGACGGATTAAATAAATCTGCATATATACGCGCCACAGCCTATTTTCAAAATTTAGTTAAAGAATACTCATATTATCAAGCTGTAGGGATACTAAACAAAGAAGGCTTCACCACTGCGTATTCCGATACTAGCATGGTCGGGAAAATAGATTACAGCAACCGTGATTACTTTAAAAAAGTTATGCAAGGTACTCCTGTAGTTTCTGATGCAATAGAAAGCAAAAGTACTGGCAAACCAGTATTTGTAGTAGCAATTCCAATCAAGGATAGAGATGTAACTGTTGGAGCAGTTTTCGGTATTATAAAACTAAGTACTTTCTCTGAACAATATATCAACCATATTAAAATAGGTGAATCAGGCTACGCCTTCCTTGTTTCAAAAGCAGGATACGCATGCGCACATCCCGACAACACCTTACTCTTAAAAATGAAACCTACAGATTTCGACTGGGGCAAGGCAATGGTGTCTCAAGAAGCCGGCATGATAAACTATGAATGGAAAGGTATAAAAAAGATTGTTACCTTCCGTAAAGAACCTATCACAGGCTGGAGCATTGGCGTCTCCACCAATGTTGATGACATTTTTTCATCAATTGCATCCATCCGTCATACTAGCCTGATCACAGCAGCGCTTGTAGTTTTAGTTACCGGTATTGTTGTCTTTTTAATCGTTCATAAAATTATCGCAGCTATTACTAAAAGCGTTCGATTTGCAGAAGGTATTGCGCAAGGTTCGTTAGATCAGGTTCTTGATATTGATCGAAGTGATGAAATTGGAACTCTTGCAGGCGCTCTCACCAAAATGGCAACAAATCTGCGCCAGATGATTGCAACTGCTGAGCAAAAAACAGCAGAAGCAGAACAAGAATCACAACGCGCGCATGTTGCGATGCAGGAAGCAGACGAAGCACGCCTCCAAGCGGAAAAAGCAAAACGTGAAGGCATGTTCCAGGCGGCAGCTCAGTTGGAAACCATTGTGGAGCATGTCACTACCACTGCCACTGAACTTGCTGCTCAGATAGATGAATCCAGTCGCGGAGCCGAATTACAGCTCGAACGCACCAGCGAAACAGCAACAGCCATTGAAGAAATGAATGCAACAGTGCTTGAAGTTGCTCGCAATGCAACCACTGCGGCATCACATGCAGACGACACAAAACTCAAAGCTGAAGAAGGGCAGAATGTTGTTTCCTCCGTCGTTCAATCAATCGACGAAGTAAATAAGCGCTCCGTTAGTCTTACTGAAAGCCTCGGCTCCCTTGGAAAACGTGCTGAAGATATCGGCAGTGTTATGACAGTGATTACCGACATCGCCGATCAAACAAACCTGCTGGCACTAAACGCCGCAATTGAAGCAGCACGAGCAGGCGAAGCAGGGCGCGGATTTGCAGTAGTTGCGGACGAAGTACGCAAACTTGCTGAAAAAACTATGCAGGCTACACGCGAAGTTGAAGAAGCCATTCAGGCTATTCAAGTTGCATCAAAAGATAATATTCAGGGAATGCAGACAGCTTCAGAAGTTGTTGCTCGCTCTACAGGACTTGCAAACGAAGCTGGAGACTCTCTCAAATCAATTGTTGACGTTGCAATTGCAAACGCCGATCAGGTTCGCTCCATTGCCTCTGCCAGTGAAGAACAATCTGCAACCTCGGAACAGATTGGGCGCAGTTCAGATGAAATCAACCGTATTGCAATGGAAACGGCTTCAGCAATGCGCGAGTCCGCCGTTGCCGTAAACGAACTGGCAGAACTGTCTCAGAAACTTCAGCACATTGTTATCGAATTGAAGTCCTAAACAGCTTCCGAAGCAAGTCACCGAAGAGTCCCTGACTGACCCTTCCCCTTATTAAACATAAAAAAAGGCTGCCCATATCCACACTGGGCAGCCTTTTTTATTCAAAGATATTACTCATCATCATTGTTTTTTGCTTTATGAGCTCTGGCAAGGGTTATTCCGGCAACAAAACCGGGAACCATGCCTAGCGCGATAGCACGGGGAAGATTGGGCAAAAAGCCGACAAGGTACCCAAGGACACCAATGGACGCCCCGATAAAAATACCGCGGACAACAAAGTTAGGTGGTTCTTTAGACATGCTTACTCCTTACATTAGCGCCGCATGGTACGGTGTGCCATACGCGAGTGTCAATTGACATTCTCAACAGCTAACTAAGGCTGTCCAGACTTATGCTCGTTACGCGTTACGGCTTCTGTCATCGTTATTTTTTGAACAGTCTCCAATGAACATCGCTGAAGAGTAAGATGTTTAATCCGCCACGGACCTTTCACTATGTCACCTTCTGTCTCTTTTGCAATTGCCTTCAGGATCCCGCTAAAAATAAACAGATGCATTGGAACCAATGAATACCAATACACCATGCCCCACAATCCCTTAGGATGGAAATAAGCTACCATCCGCAGTTCTGTCACATGCTCTGTGCCGGAGGTTACAGGCAGAAGAGTAAATTCCAACAACGCTTCACCAGGCAATTTCATTTCTGCCAACAGCAACAGCCGTCTATTTTTTTGAATGTCTAATACGCGCCAAAAATCCAACGCATCACCGATAAACAGGTTTTCCGGATCTCGCCGGCCACGCCGTAGCCCCGGCCCTCCGATAAGCTTGTCGATAAATCCACGGATCCGCCATAGATAGTCACCCCCGTACCACCCATTTGTTCCGCCAATACGCTTAACCACTCCCCACACCTGCTCCATTGTTGCCCTAATATGCACTGCATGGGCAGAATATAATGTTGTACCGCCTGCATATGCACTGTCCCCGCAAGTCACCCATTCTGGTATTTCAGGCTCTCCTGCGTCTGTCCAACTTGTATCTACGGTATGCTGGCGCACCCGCGCCAAAGCGCGTTTTATAGACTCTCTTACTGACAGTAACTCTTGGGGAATTATCTCGCGTATAGAATTCTCTGAACACACGACGTTATTACGCAACCCTTCAATCAATGGACGGGCAAGTCTTGTAGGCACCGGTGTGACAATATTAATCCATAAGGAACTCAACCTCGGCGTAAGCACTGGTACGGAAAAAATGAGTCGCTTCCGTAGCCCTGCTTCTTTTCGATAAATTTCAAACAGCTCACGATAGGAAACTATGTCAGGACCGCCAATGTCATATGTTTTATTCGCTGTCTCCGGTACATCCAAAACGCCAACCAAATACGTAAGTACATTAGAAACAGCGATCGGCTGACACTTACTCTTTACCCAGCGCGGCGTAACCATTACTGGCAACCGGTCTACCAGATACCGAAGAAGTTCAAAGGAGGCACTGCCTGAACCTATAATCTGTGCCGCGCGTAACACGGTAACAGGCACTTCTGAAAGAGACAAAATTTGCGCCACCTCTGCACGAGATGCAAGATGTTTGCTGAGGTTCGGGTCATCCGGAACAACTCCGGAGAGGTATATAATTCGCCCGACCTTGTTTATACGACAGGCTTGTACCATATTATATGCGGCTCTACGATCAGCGTCCTGAAAGTCTTTCTGAGAAGAGTTCATGGAATGAATAAGATAATAGGCAACTCCGCAGCCGCGGGCTGCATCCATAGTTCCTTTTCCGGAAACCATATCCCCTTCAACTACTTCCAAATGTTCATGCAAAGCCCACGGTCTACTGTCCAGCTTGCGTCTGGAACGCACGAGCACTCGAACTTTTTTCCCTTGTGATAACAGTAAAGGAACAAGTCTTCCGCCTATATAACCTGTCGCTCCGGTAACTAAGATAGGTTTATCATGCATTTATTTCTCCGATGCAGTACGCCCTTTTTCTCCACAAAAAACATACCGTACTTTGCTTGCATCCGCGGCTATTTTTTTACCTATCCCCGTATTGCAGAAGTTCGCAGGCATGGTATTCTGAACCATCCCCTAATCCTGTTATTTTGAAACGGCTGTTTGTGGAGGAGAGTTATGGTATCACCGGCCAGTTCCGCAAATTCTTCAACGACTCAGAAAGGATCACGTGCGCCATCCAAACACGACAATGAAGGCTGGTTGCTTCCGGAAGAAGCACGCTCATCCCTCTCTGAACTATTTAAACAGCTTAAAAATACTGTGGAGCTACATGTTGTAACTGATTCTGATCCACAGAAAATGTTCAACGACGTCACACTCCAGTTTGCTCAGGATATATCAAGGCTTTCGGAACACATCACGCTGACTCAACACATATTAGGTGACGAATTCTCACAAAAATACGAAGTACACCACTCACCTTCTATTCTTTTTACCCCTGAAAAATACAACATCCGTTTTACGGGTGCCCCGTTAGGAGAAGAAGGGAAGGCCTTTGTCGAAACTGTTCTGCTTATATCCCTAGGCGTAAGTTCACTTTCTGCAACATCAAAAACCATTCTCGGGGAACTCACAGAACCACGTCATATACGCGTATTCACTTCTCCCGGCTGTCCATATTGTCCGGGACAATTTATGAATGCAGTAAAAGCAGCCATAGAAAGCCCCAAGCTCATCCGTGCAGAATGCATTAATTCTGATGAATTCCCCGACCTTTCCAGACAATACGGCGTGGGGTCTGTACCGCATACCGTATTCAGTAAAGAGTACTCCCGAGTCGGCCTACTGCCGCAAGAACGTTTTTGTCTTGAACTACTCATGCTGCGCGACGCAGAAGAAGTGCTGCGCGAACAAACGCAATCAGCGGAACCGGAAGAAGAAGGCAAGGTCTATGACCTGATTATTCTTGGCGCAGGCCCTGCAGGACTCACCGCGGCAATTTATGCCAAACGTTCCGGACTTGATGCTATTGTACTCGAGAATTCAGTCATAGGTGGGCAGGTTATAGCAACACCTGTCGTAGAAAATTATCCGGGATTCAAAAGTGTAGGTGGTGTTGCACTTGTAGAAATACTTACTGCACACACTCGCGAATATTCAAATATTCGTGAAAACCAGCTTATTGATGATGTCACCATTGGGGATCTTATCGAAGTGCACACTCCGGAAAGAAAGTACGCCGCAAAGTCTCTCATTTTTGCCACCGGCACAAAATGGCGGTCATTGAATGTGGAAGGAGAACAAAAATACTTCGGCACCGGGGTTACCCATTGTGCTTCCTGCGACGGGTATATGTTCCGTGGCAAGCACGTTATCATGGTCGGCGGCGGTAACAGTGCACTTACAGATGCACTCCACCTCAAAAAACTCGATATAGATGTCAGCATAGTCCACCGCCGTGACACACTGCGCGCGGAAAAAGCGCTACAGGATGCCCTGAATCGCGAACAGATCCCTGTCATATTCAATACAGTTATCGAAAAGATCTACGGAAACGAAACAAACGTTGAAGGAGTAACGCTCAAAGACGTCAATTCTGGAGAAATCACAGACCATGCCTGCGACGGAGTGTTCATTGCCATAGGCATGGACCCTAACTCTCAACTGGCAGAAAAAATAGGCGCTGAATTAAATCCCGACAAAACCATACATGTAGATACCGCCATGCGTACAAATATCCCACGAGTATATGCCGCTGGAGATGTAAACGGCGGTATTAGGCAAATAGTAACAGCCGTAAGCGACGGTGCTGTGGCCGCCATGTCTGCCTTTGAAGACTTGCAGCATCCGTACTGGACTTCCGAAAAATATGAATAACAGAGCGAAGTCTTGCTATAAAGTTGCCAACAGAGCAGAAAGGTGTCTGACACCAGCCATAGTTTTTGAAACACAAAAAAAGCCGACACATGCTAAGATGTATCGACTTCGTTTATGCCGTCAAAAATAAAACAAATAAGCTGCAACGCTGCTATCGACCTCGAGCAAACTCAACCAGATGCTGGACTGACTGAAGTTGCTCACCATTAGGGCTCTTAAAACAACCACCAACGCCAACAACCTGACTCGACTGCATCATGTGCTTAGGAATAAATTCAATTTGTTGGATGGGATTAGATTCAGGGGAAGCAACAACACTGCCGTTCTCATCAGTTTGCTTCACAATAGGGTTTTTGTAATACAAAAACATCCGCAGTCTGGACAATTCTTCAGTAGAACTTGGAATTGCACTCACATGTCCACCTCTAAGCTGCAAAAAAGCACCGTAATAGGAAACATTATGCATGACGCCCGTAATCTTTTTTCCGTTAGGTTGAAAAAGGGTAAGTACTACAGGTAAGTTAATGGGATAACGCTTACACTCGCGCTGCGTATCACACGACATAACACGAACAAGTTTATTGCTATCCTGAACCACCTCGTAAGTAAAACTCGTGCTACTGCGTTCATTCCATAAGACCAACGCTTCCTCTTCATTTAAAGCACGAGCCCCGGTCATACCGCACTGATCACAAACTACATAATAGTAGATGGCGTCAAAATAAAGAAGCGTCCTGCTCCCATTACAGTTAGGACAAATTTTAGGGATCAACATCCTCTACTCTCCCAACATAGTTTCCGTACAGTACGGCGTTATTCTGCTAACTATTTATAATAAGGTGCGATATCTAATATCTAAAAGAAGTTACACCTTCACAAACCTTCTTTTGCTCAGTTCGACCTTTACTCTATGTTGAGCAAACGCTACCACAAATACACATCTAACACCATGCAAGCAGACAATGAGCAAAAAATGATTTCACCAGACCAGTACTCCACTTTGGCTAACGAACTTCTTTCCTGGTTTGCCACCAACAAGCGGGCTCTGCCGTGGCGCGAAGACTACGCACCGTACCGTGTATGGGTGTCCGAAATTATGTTACAGCAAACGCAGATGGAACGAGGCGTTGCCTATTTTCAGCGCTGGATGGAGGCGCTGCCTGACATCATGTCCGTAGCACAGGCACATGAAGACACCTTGCTGAAGCTATGGGAAGGTCTGGGATATTATTCCCGTGTCCGCAATCTGCATAAAGCGGCTAAAATTATCGTAGCAGAGCATGGTGGTATTTTTCCCGAAAAATATTCGGCTATTCGGGCACTCCCCGGAATTGGCGACTACACAGCCGGAGCCATTGCCTCCATCGCATTCAATCAGGATGTTATCTGCATCGATGCCAATGTTGAGCGTGTGTTCTCAAGAATTTTTGACATTGATACGCCGGTCAAACAAAAGCATAACATGGAGTTCATTCGCAAAACTGTTGCGGCAATGCTTCCTCAAGGCCATGCAAGAGAATTTAATCAAGCCCTTATGGAACTGGGTGCCTTAGTATGCAGCAAAAAGCCTCATTGCAGCCGTTGCCCGCTTCAACAACACTGCGAAGCATACCACCTTGGTATTCCGCACGAACGTCCTGTACCTACACCCAAAAAAGGCATTCAGCATATTGATGTTGCGACGGGTTTCCTAATGCACAAAGGAAAAATTTATATTCAGAAACGACCGGACTTCGGTGTCTGGGCCGGATTCTGGGAACTGCCCGGTGGTGCTGTTGAAGAAGGTGAAGCTCCTGAACAAGCCGTCGTCCGAGAATTCATGGAAGAAACAGAATTCCCTGTGCAAATTGAGGATAAAATTCTCGTAGTCAAACATGGCTATACAACCTACCGTGTGACCATGCACTGCTACTTCCTGACCTTTGCCCAAAAGCACTCTGCGGAACCAGTGCTCCATGCAGCCACAACCTATCAATGGGTGAGCATGGACGAGTTAAACGATGTCACCTTGCCGGCGGGACACCGCAAGCTTCTTGATCATCTCCAAAATGACATGCGGTTAAAACCGCTTTTACAAAACAGCTAGTTCACTAGCCCAAGACCTTAAAGACCGCGAATTTACTTGCTTCACAGGGGGGTTCGTGGTAGCCGCAAAAGTTATGTTCACTACCGATATTGCAGCAAGTGTGACCAAGATCGCCGTCGCGTTGATTCCTATGCTCCTTGGCATGGTATGCCATGAGGTTGCGCACGGTTGGGTTGCGTACAAGCTTGGTGACCCTACTGCGAAAGCACGGGGACGCCTTACGTTAAACCCTATTCCACATATTGATCCCATGGGCACAGCCATGTTTGTACTTACGGCACTTACCAGTCCGTTTGTTATTGGCTGGGCCAGACCAGTACCAGTTGATTCCCGCTGGTTCACCAACCCGAGAAAGGGTATGATCCTCGTGTCAGCTGCGGGGCCCATAACAAACTTCTTTCTCGCCATCATTTTTGGGATACTCTTTGCCTTTGTGGCACAGAGTACGCCGGTACCGGGTTCCCTTTACGCTTCTGTGTATACTTTTTTATACAAAATGTGCATCGCCGGTGTCTGGATTAACCTGACGCTTGGCTGGTTTAACCTTATGCCGTTCCCGCCACTGGACGGTAGTAATATTGTGGCAGGGTTACTCCCGCCCCATCTTGCATATAAATTCCAGGGATTTTCCCGTTATGGATTTATTCTTATAATTTTATTGTTGGCAACAGGCTTTCTAGGAACAATCATCAGTCCGCTTATCACTGGGTCTGCAGAACTGATTCAACAGTTGATTTCTCTTATTTAAAGCCTGACAATATATCCGGAGGAAAGAAATGACTCGTAAACGTACCGTTTCCGGTATGCGTCCTACTGGCGCTCTACATCTTGGCCACTACTTTGGCGTTCTTAAGAACTGGGTAGCAATGCAAAACGACATGGATTGCTACTTTTTCGTAGCAGACTGGCATGCGCTCACAAGTGATTACGCAGACACCAGTGGCATTAAAACTCATGTTCCGGAAATGGTTAAAGATTGGCTTGCCTCCGGTCTTGATCCTGAAAAATGTACCATTTTCCAGCAGTCCGCAGTGAAAGAACATGCTGAACTGCATCTGCTGTTATCCATGATCACTCCACTGGGCTGGTTAGAACGTTGCCCTACCTATAAAGAGCAACGAGACCAGATTAGCAACAAGGATCTCGGTAACTACGGCTTCCTTGGCTACCCCGTGCTCATGGCTACCGACATTCTCATGTACCGCCCTGCCTACGTGCCGGTTGGTCAGGATCAGCTGCCGCACATCGAAATGACACGTGAAATAGCACGCCGCTTCAACCACATGTACGACTGTAGCATCTTCCCGGAACCTGAAGGGAAATTGACCCCTGAAGCCAAACTTCCGGGTCTTGATGGCCGTAAGATGTCCAAGAGCTACAACAACGGCATTTTCCTGCGTGAAAGCATGGATGACGTTCTGCCTAAAGTTCGCGGCATGCTTACAGACAAAAACCGCGTACGCCGTCAAGATCCAGGCGATCCTGACATCTGCAATCTCTTCCCGTACCATGTGCTCATGACGTCTGAAGAAAAACAGGCTGAAATTCGCAAAGGCTGTACCTCTGCAGGACTCGGCTGTGTTGATTGTAAGAAAATTCTCCTCGAATCCATGGAAGAATTCCTTGCTCCTATTCAGGAACGTCGCAGAGCTATTGAGGCAAATCCAAAGTTCATTCAGGAAGTGCTGGCACACGGCAATGAACGCGCCACAAAGATGGCCCGCGAAACCATGGAAATGGTTCGCAGCGCTATTAACTTTGATTTTTAATTGGTAAAGGGCGGGCATTAGCCCGCCCTTTACCATTCAGGAAGTTTTATGTTTGTAGATCCACATGATGCAGGCCCTGATGATGATTCAGCAATTCAAGATACGTTAGAGTACCTTGAATCATTGCCACAGTTGGCAGATAGCGACACCTTTTCATTTGCGTGTCATACTGAAGTTCCCTGCTTTAATGCATGCTGTCGCGATTTAAGCATGCCTCTTTCCCCGTACGACGTATTGCGTTTGCGTCAGGGACTTGGCATGGACAGCACCGCATTTATCAAAGAATATACAGTCATTGAACAGTACCCGAACTCCGGTTTTCCAGTGCTGTTCCTAAAAATGAATGATTCTATCGAAAAAGAATGTCCGTTTCTTAGCAAAGAAGGCTGCACGATATACGACAACCGCTCCGCAGCCTGCCGCACCTATCCATTGGGTCGTGCAACGCACCTTGGAAAAGACGGCTCTGTTATAGAACAAATTGTTGTTGTTCAGGAAGACCACTGCAAAGGCTTTGCCGAGTCCAAACAATGGACAGCGCAGGAATGGCTTAAAGATCAAGGACTTGAAGAGTACAACTTCTTTGCTGATCGTTACATGAGTATCATTTCCCGTTTTATCGACACAGATCTTGAACTGACACAAAAGCGTGTTCAGATGGCGCTGCTCGCATTCTACCAGCTCGACCACTTCAAAGGATTTATGGAAGACATGAACCTTATGGACAGAGTGAATGTACCGGAAGAACGCCGTGAAAAAATTATGAACGATGAAAAAGAGCGCCTTCTTTTTGCTATGGAGTGGATGGAACTCATCCTCTTCGGCACCAGTACAACCCTTTCACACTCTGCATAATAACGTACAAATATGAGTATGAACAACGGCATACCGGCTCATCCGGCAATCTTCCGTGCAAATCAGTGGAGCAAACTGCTTACCGAACTTGCAGACAAACGCGACAAGCGTATTGTTTTTACCAACGGCTGTTACGACATCCTGCACCCGGGACACGTTGATATTCTTGCCCGCTGCAAAGCTGAAGGCGATATTCTTGTGCTGGGACTAAACAGTGACAATTCTGTTCGCTCGCTAGGCAAAGGTACAGATAGACCGGTAAATACATTTGCAGTTCGCGCCTACGTACTGGCCCACTTGGAAAGTGTCGATTATGTTGTGGAATTTAATGAATCCACCCCGTTTGAGCTTATCAACGCGGTACGTCCTAATGTGCTCATAAAAGGTGGAGACTGGGGAATTGATTCTATCGTGGGAAAAGACATTGTGGAAAAAGATGGCGGAAGAGTACTCAGCCTTCCTCTTTTACAAGGATTTTCAACAACGTCGCTCATTGAAAAGATTCGATCTGGTTGCTAAAGCTGCCTTACCTTAGCTACAAAATATAAGTCCGCCCTTGCCGTTCCTCCGACAAGGGCGGACTCCTTTTTGCGACATGCAGTTCGGGCTAGAAACGCGGATTGTTGCGTAGCACGCCGCAAAAGAAAAGATCCCCTTAGCGCCAACAGAGGGGATCTTAGCCAAAAAACTATCTTTCCGCACATCGCTTCCGGCACTGAAGCGATTTACTCTGGACAGTCTGTTCTGCAAAAGCAGAACTCCTAAAAAACCTACACAGTATTAATCTGTTCACCAAAAACAGTCAGCTACTGTGCAAAAGGTCGCTAAGCGAACCTCGATGTTCCAGCATTCCATGCGATAAGCCATATTCACGTCTGACACATGGGGGTATCAAGCGCCGTGACCAAAAAATTTCTCTTTGCCTTGTCTGGAAGGCTGCAACAACTGCCCATAGCTATTGCATCATAAGGAGCTCGAAATTTTCAGGTATGACTGGCATTTGGAATGCTTAAAAAACAAGCAACGACATTCATATAAGTGAAAGTAGTGTCTGTGTCCTAAAAAAAGTTCTCCCGCTCGTTTCGACACCAACTTATTGTCAAGCTGCCTGTTTTCTGTAAATCTTCAAAAGACCGACAATACAACTTTCACACCGGAGTGATTTATGCCACCATCCGAATTTCAAATTCCTTCAGAAATTCTGTCAGAACTGCAAGCCCTTGCGCATGAAAAGGATCCCAACACAAAGGCTACTACGCCAGAAGAACTGCTGCATTTACTTATGCCACAACATCCTGACGTGTTAGCAGACACCCCTTCGGCACTTCTCGCAATCAAGGAAGCCATTGCTTATCTTCAAAAATAAAAGGACTACTCAGCAATTTTGCTGAATAGCCCTTATGTTATTCCACGCAATGTACTGGAGCATAAGCCGCGAGGCGATGTAACCAAGAGACTCACTTCAGAAATAAAATTTTTTGGAAACAGGTCTGCTCAAAACCGTTCAAATCAACAACGCACCTAACGCAGTTAGCATTACGATCTATTTTTTACGTTTGCTCCTGCGAGACTGCATAAACGCTGCAACAATTACGAAAAAGATAATCGCCAGAATAGCTGCCGAGGCTGAAATTGCATCTATTTCGTACTTACCGATAACCATAATCATGCCCTCCGTAATGTTACGCCCGGTTCGCATACGGACAAAGGGGTTCTGCTCCTCCATTATTTTCCGTTGTGCTCCCGATAGCGGTGAACTCAAAGCCCAGTGAAATCCTACCTGTTGTAATTGCTTTCCATTTCTGATCAACAGCTGCGTATACGGAACCCGTTGTGCGGAAATATGTCCATTTCTGCGTGAAGACATACGCTTTGCTTTGTCCCGTTCCATTATTTCCGTCTGGCCACCACTGCGTAATGCAGCCTGTAACCATGATTCTTTTAACGGTGCAGACGCAATCCCAAAACCGGAATCATCACCATACCCTAGGGCCTTTGCATTGGCATGGCATGACTCACATGGCCTTGCATTTCGTGTTACCGTATGCGGTGCGACTGGAACCATAATAAACGCGGCGGAGAGTAGATCCTCCAATCGAATGTCATGCGCCACGTATGCACTTGCTGAATCATATTTGGAAAGCACTGTTTCTTCCCTACTAGTATCCACACGATTAACAAGTAAGTCTTCGATAGTTTTATGCAGGACATTATAGATTATCGCACGATTCTTTTGAGTCGCCTGAGAAATAAAAACGTGTCTTCGAAGAATCACAGCATCATCAGGAGCAATGAGAGTAACGTCTTGCTGGAACAACGGAATCAAGGGGCTTACCCGTCCTTCCCCATTTATACCCAGAACAGGATCACGCCATTGCTGTTGTTCTGTAAGCTTCGCTGAATACAGCTTATCCGGAGTATTAAACTCCACCTGCAAATGTGTGCCGTACTCTTGCGACACCCATGCACTATGGCAACTATAGCATTCAAGAGATTCAAAGTGCTTCGGGTGCTGTAATTTTGCCGCTATAGCCCGTGCAGGATGCTTCCACTCGTGCCGCAGTGCAATCGTTTTCAAAACAGGCACCTCGTATGAGAGACCTGAAGCAGAATGCACCACCACAGCCTGCCCTCTGCGGACAACGTTACCAAAAGGATTACCACGAGCTGTTAGCAGGTAACCGTCTTCTGGAACATATACAGTTCCTAGCTTCTGCTCCAACGGGAGAATCTCCGCAGTGCCGCGTTGTTCCCCTTGTACCGGAGAAAAACCAAACTCATCTTGCCAGCCAAGCGGCAACTCCCAAGGGTAGCTGTCTGATGTACCATGACAGTCCGCACACTCCACTTCCACATTTACCCTGCCGGAAACAGCTATATTACCTGTTCCATGCATCGCCCGCGTGGAATGACAGTCTTGGCACAGCAATCCGCCAGAAGGATTACCATACCGGTTTATTCCATTATGATGCACATCATCACGCATTCTACGATATTTTTGTGTATCAGCATTGCGCAACAGTCCTGCATAGGAAGTTGCAATTTTTTTCCCTTCTGAATGACACTGGGTACAATTTTCCAACGCAATGCCTGTAGTCTCGTTTCCATTTACAACGACTTTACTTTTTAAAGTTCCCTGAAGAGAATGCGTGACCAGTTGCTTACCGGCATATCTCAAATGACAAGCTGCACATCCGGAACCTTTTTTGCCGTCATTTAGCCTACCTATGTGACACTTCATACATTCAGAACGCACATACTGATATCCTGCTAACTCAGGATATGCTTCAATATTCTCCCATTTTTGTTCGGGAACGCGTAATATCTGTTCCGTAAATATTCCATTCTGCTGACGATCCAACCTGACCATGTAGGCTTGATATTCCGGTGTGCCCGCGGACGGAAGTGCGCCATCAGAGTCTGTGATGGAAATTACGCCAAACGGTCTCTCCGGTTTAATACCCCACCCTTGCAAAGCTGCTGACATATGTCCCGTTCCCGTAGCCATTCCAGAACGGCGCAGGCGATACAAGCGCTCTGTGTGACATTGTCCGCATGTTTTATCGACTACAGACATGGCGGCAGGTGTGGTTGTGAATTCAGCAAGCAGGCTCCCCTCCGGCGCTCCTACATGCGGACGGCTTTCCCATAATGCCACAGGATCACCACCATGGCAGACAACGCAGCCATTAGGGTCACCTTGTGCTGCTCCAAGTAGATAAATTTGCTTTGCCATGTCAGAATTGTGGGAACGAATAGGAGCCAAATTGCTGTGGCAACGGCCTGCAAGACACCCTGCACCAACCGCTGGAAACCCTTCCGGCGACATTTCCGCCGGTACAGCACTCCATGCAACAGTTATCCACAACAGAATACAGCACCACGAAATAAAAAAGCTACGTAACATGCTAAACTCCTGAGCAATCCCATACGACACATTGGAATACTCAACAGTACAACAAACATAGACGCATTTCGACAATTGTTTGGAATATATCATTAAATCAACAACAGACTATATCACATGCTGCAGTGCACAATAACAACACATGCACCCTGCTACAGCATGATATTATTAAACTTTAGTATCGTAACATTTCCATAGGTTTGCTACAGGTGAAGAAGCGACTCAGGTTAGAGGCATTCTCCCCCCCCATCGTCAAGACAGGACAATATCATGGAACCCATCACGCATCGTCATTCTACGTTTGAAGAGGCAGCACACTGTGAAGCCTGCTTAGCCCGTGCGCAGCAGCAACGAAACAGCCTTTTTTTCAATGCCGATGCAATTATGCTCTACATAGCAATTGTGCTCTTTGTATGTGAGTTGCTTTTTGAAAACGTATTTCACAAGCATCACCTCCAACTGGAAGAGCTCATCTTTGTTCTTATTGCATACCTGCTTGCAGGCGGTTCTGTATTAACTAATGCTGGAAAGACAATTTTACGTGGTGATTTCTTTGATGAAAATGTCCTTATGGTAATCGCAACTGCGGGAGCAATTGCCATCCATGCTTACACAGAAGCCATCGGCATTATGATTTTCTTCAAAATTGGAGAATTGATGCAGTCACTCGCTGTTGCCCGTTCCCGACGTTCTATAGTTTCGCTGTTGGCTTCAAAGCCTGAAATAGCAAGAGTGCATACTGCGGCTGGAGTTGTTGAGCGGGAACCGGAAGATGTAATGATAGGCGAGAAACTGACTGTACGGCCGGGAGAGAAAATCCCTCTGGACGGAATTGTGCTGGAAGGTCATTCACAAATAAACACAGCAGCTATTACTGGTGAATCTGTTCCTGTTTCTGCCCGAAAGGGTGACACGGTTATGGCAGGACAAATTTGTATAGATGGCGCCCTGACTCTTCGCGTAACCCGCCTGTACAAAGAATCTTCCATCGCCAAAATTATGGAACTCGTCGAGCACGCAACTGCTCGTAAGGCAAAAACAGAAAAATTTATTACAACTTTTGCCAAGTATTACACTCCGTGCGTTGTACTGACAGCCTTGGCAGTCGCATTTATCCCGTCACTTATCATGGGCGGAGAGTTAACAAAGTGGGTATACAGGGCTCTTGTCCTGCTAGTGATTTCCTGTCCTTGTGCACTGGTAATTAGTATTCCGCTTGGCTATTTTGGTGGAATAGGACGCGCCTCCAAATCCGGAATTCTCATTAAAGGCTCAAATTTTATTGACGCACTGTCACGGACTACCTCCGTTGTGTTTGATAAAACAGGCACACTTACTCACGGCGTATTTGTTGTTAAAAGTGTTGAGCCTGCCAACGATTTTTCCAAAGAACAACTCCTTGAATACGCTGCCGCAGCTGAAGCCCACTCCACACACCCTATCGCCCACTCAATTCTTGAATATCACAAAGCAGCCGGCGGCACACTAAACGAAAGCAAACTGGAAGAAGCCAAGGCCATTCCCGGCAAAGGCGTCAGTGTGCATTATCAAGGAAAACATATTCTGGTAGGCAATGCCTCATTACTTTCGCAACAGCATATTATCTTTTCCCAGCCCAACCATGAAGGAACTATTGTATATGTAGTGATCAATAGGATTTTCGCCGGAATGATTACCATAGGCGATGCCCTGCGAGATGACGCGGCAAAAGCTATTCAGCAGTTAAAACGTCAAGGAATAGAATCTATTATGCTTACAGGAGACAATGAAGAGGCTGCCCGCTCCATTGCAAACTCACTGAAAATTGACACATACCATGCAGGTTTGCTGCCGGAGGATAAGGTCACTTTCTTTGAGAAACTACAAAATGAACAAGACTACGGGCAGATAGCTTTTGTGGGTGATGGAATTAATGATGCACCAGTTATCGCCCGCGCGGATGTAGGAATTGCAATGGGAGGCTTAGGCAGCGATGCGGCTATTGAAACGGCCGATGTTGTGCTGATGACAGACGCGCCTTCCAAAGTTTCACAAGCTATCGCCATAGCACGGCATACACGAACAATTGTATGGCAGAATATTATCTTTGCCTTCGCAATAAAAGGCATATTTATCACACTTGGAATCATCGGTGTCGCAACCATGTGGGAGGCTGTGTTCGCTGATGTTGGCACCTCTCTACTTGCACTGGCGAACTCCACACGGGTATTCGCATTTAAACACTCTTAATCTAAACTACAGTGACATGCCCCAACAACACAAAAAAGCCGCTCCCATATGGGAACGGCTTTTCGTTTTCAAACTACGTCAGAAAAGAAACTAAATGAACAAATCAAGTTCGTCACGCAAAAGACCTTCGGCAATCTTTTCGCTGTCGATCTTGTATTCACCAGAAGCAATCTGAGCTTTAATCTCAGCTACTTTATCTTCACGTACTTCCGGTGTGTTCATTGCTTCTTTATAAGCTTCAGTACGCAAACGCCCTTCATCAGAGAGGCTGACCCTATCGCCTTGGGGTTCAGCGTCAACAGAAGTTTGCGCATGATCAGCTTGTTCACGACCAGCCTGTTCGGTGCGCTTGCCTTTATTCAGCGTCGAACCGTAATCCAGCTTTGCGTTGTAATCATAAACTTTCATTCCCTACCTCCCAGTCAACGATAGACTATAACATGGTCGCATTGACTTTGTCTAAAGAGATTGCCCAAAGCTTTATCATTATTTCTTCTTTTTCATCACTTGTAACCTTTATCGGCCCCAAATCAGTTTCTTTATAAATTTGTAAAGAAAAATTCGGAAAAGGATTTCTAAAAAGAACGGCAAACCCTAAATCAACTTCAAGTTGCGCCTTTATTTCTTCCACAATCGGATTATTGCTGCCAGCAAAAAGCAAATTTTCATACACTTCTCTGGCAACTCGTTCCACAAGTCCCTGTCGCCTTGCATCAACAACGCGCTGGTTCATGTCAGATAATTGAATCTCATCGTCATTATTAGTAATATGCAAATTACGCGCCGAATCGTCCGCCCTGGAAATATGCCGGGCGGAGACCATTTGCTTCTGATACTTACGAAGCATATTTTGCACATAAAATGATTGTACTGTCATGACGCTATACTCTTAATACTCGGTATCGGCCTACTTAAGATAAACTTTAGAATGATATTCATTAGAATCTGATAAGTTCGTATTTTATTTCAACGAAAATTTCATTTAAAAAATTAACAACACATCGTTGTTGTACTTATAATGCAAAACTACAAGAAACCAGAGTCACGGTACCGCAGCCTACCTCAACTTATTGACAAAGGTATTCTTAATACAGCACAGTGCGCCAAACGATCTCTCTATTATAATCGGAACTATAGATAACATATGAATATACCAGTATACTCTACAATAAAACCAATTGTTCTGGCTTCAGGCTCTCCACGTCGAAGCCAATTTCTTTCTGAACTTGGCATTAACTTTACCGTTGAAACTCACGCAGGAGACGAACCTCTACCAGAGGCAGGAGAAGCACCAAAGCTGTTTGCCTGTCGCTGCGCCTTAGCCAAAACAATGTCTGTACGGAACATTTCTAAACAACTCGACACAGCCTGTTTTATCGGGGCAGATACTATTGTAGTACTTGGTGACGAAATTATGGGAAAACCGACTGATGATGCCCACGCACTAAACATGTTGAGCAGACTCTCCGGCAATACACATAAAGTAATAACTGCAACTGCGATTGTATACCCAGATGGCACCACAGATACATATGCGGTTGAAACTGCTGTAACGATGAAGCAATATGCAGAAAATGCGTTAAAAGCATACATCCGTACGGGAGAACCGGCAGACAAAGCAGGGGCATACGCAATTCAAGGGATTGGATCGTTTCTTGTGGAATTAATCTGCGGCTCATGGTCCAATGTTGTTGGACTGCCAGTGACTGAGTTACTGGATAAATTACAAGCTGCCGGAGTCGTTACTCCAGCCGTATAATATCTAGGAGTAGTTTCATGATCACAGAATTATCGCTGCGCGACAAAATTGCAGTTCATGTATCTCGTTTAGGACCTTCCGGCCTTTCGCCATGTGCCCCGGGAACAGTGGGATCCGCTGTGGCCATTGCGCTTGCACCAATCTTTTTTATGCCGCTCCCCATGTGGATACGTATCGTTGTCCTTGCCGTCCTTTTTTGTTGGGGAAGCATTCAAATTACGCGAGCAGAACAAGTATTAGGCAGCAAAGATCCGGGAGAAATTGTTCTGGATGAACTTGTAGGCCAATGGATAACAATTCTGCCGTTTGCAGCATTATCCTTCTGGTGGATGGTGCTGGCCTTCTGTCTATTTCGTTTTTTTGACATTACAAAACCCTTTCCGGTTAAAGACTCTGAAAAGTGGCTGGAAAACGGCTGGGGTGTCATGATTGATGATGTTCTGGCAGGACTTTACGCAATGGTATGTCTCGGCATATTACGTTTTTTATTTGCATAAGACATAGTCTTCCAGCGCTACTGGTAGAATAGTAGCGTGGATACAACCATACCAAAAAAGGCTTCGTAAGAAATTACGAAGCCTTTTTTGGTATGGAGCCCAACCATGCAAAGAGATGGGCCTCTTTGCATGGTTGGGAGTGTCTAAGACTGAGGAGTTACCTTAATGTGTTGCGAAGTTACCACTAACGGGTTTCTAACACGATAACCACAAGCAAGCGTTATCAAGCTTTTTCCACACATGAGCTACAGAAGAGCCCATGAGCATATGACGCATGAAACTATTTCCTGTGCCGGAACGTCCCATTGCCACTACTGCAAAGTTACCTTGATCGGAGGTTTCCATGATGATGGTAGCAGGGTCGTTAGAGTGTGCCATCTGGGTTCTGATAGCGTCTTCTTTTACACCGTTTGCAACCAGCAGAGCTACTGCATCGGCCACAACCTGGTGACTGGTTTTAGAAATAAAACACTGCGCCTTGCGCTGATTACGTGACTGCTTGTTCAGAAACGCAACACTAGGAGAAGCGGTAGTATATTTTTTACCGGGTGCCACATGCAAAACAGTAATGGTATGCATTGGATTAGCTGCAACCACCTGCGCTACATGTTCAGTGATGTTTCTGGAGGAACGTGAGCCGTCCACGCATAACAGCACATTCCTGCGACCATGGATCGATGAAGGGGCAAGCCAAATCGGTCTTGCACAGGATCGCTCAATAATCTCTTTTGTGATATCGGTAGATCCATTAATCATGCTCTCAAACCATGACTTGCCACGTTTACCAAGAACGAGAGCGTCATGGTTACCATTTGCAGCTTCTTCCATCAGATCCCACGCCTTAGAATGGGTCTGCAGTCTAGAAAGAAGTGACACACGGTTGCTTGAAATACCTACCTGCTTCAGACTGGTCTGAGCAGTAATCAAACATGACAGCTGTTCACCTGTTCGTGCTAAAAACTCTTCAGCAACGGTCTCTTTGGCGCTAGCAGACCGTTCATTCGTGCCGAATAACTGAAGTTTTTTAGCGTGTTGCAGATGAAAAAGTGTAAATTTTGTTAGTTCATCCTGGCAAAAAAAGTCACGTACAAAACGAATACCGTATTGTTTGGTATGGTCGTTTCCGACCCCAATGAGCACGCTAGGTTGTGTTCTAGTTTGGGACCAAACAGATGATTTCATCAGTGTTGCTTGCTGCATCATACTGTTCACTCACTATTGTGTTATTTGTTTTTCTGTGTTGGCGCACAGACCTGACTTGTTAATCAGTTGGTTTTATTGATATACAAAAGTTCTTTTTTTCACAAGGGTTTTATTCCAAACTTCTCTATCTATTATTTATAACACGAAAGTTAGCATTTACGGTGGGTTGTATTTTTATACATGTATTTATTTGCCATAATTGACAAAATTTTTTTTCAAAAAAATTGAATAAATCATCAAATAAAATTGCGGATTGACTAGTCAATCCGCAATTAGCCGAGAAGAGGCAGCAAGCAATTTTTTAGTCTCTTCTCCAGAATGACTGCGGTTATAATACCATATATGATTGTGTACACAAACAAATTTATACAAAAAGTGACGCTTTAGAACACTGCTACAATCAAATCCAGTCACGTTGTCTATTTGTATATCACCAGCCTAATATAATGAGTGTTGCAGTTTTCCGCAGTTTTTTTGTACAAAAAAGAGAGCGTGTAGTTTTAGTAATATATTTACAGCATGTTATTATAATAAAAAAATGAAGAATTCATCAACATACGAAATGTACGTAGCATCATACACACTATAGCAGGCTTACAAAAAAGCTGATACACAGGCACAGTACCTATGTTGCTGCATAGTTTCAGGAGAATGACATGAGCAGTCCTACATCACGAAGCCTGTATTACGGGGCTAACCCACTTAAACGCCCCTCCAAGGATGATCTTACTCGCGTAACAGGACGCCCTATGCCTCATCTCCAACAGGCACAAGAACTGTTAAAACCGTACCTTGTTTTCTCCACACTGCGCTCCGTTCAGGCACTTCGGATTCTGGCAAACCTCATTGGGCGCGATTACGGCATCTTCAAAATTACACAGCTGGCCTACCTTCTTGGCATGTCCAGCCGCATAGTCGAATACGACATTATCGATGATTTTTTAGGTCTCGCAATAAAAGACATCAATGAACATAGCGTCTTCAATGTTGAAATTGTCCACGTCTTCGACCATTCGGAAGCACGCAACAACACAAAAAGCGAGGAAGACGTACTTCCAGACGAAGTGGCCTTTCTCATTGTAGAAAAAGAACGCTACGAAGACTGCCCCAAACAACTTGCATGTAACTTAGTGCGTGTTGCGAACTTTAATCCTCTTGAAGCCCTTGAATATGCTGTACAGATGGACAACCGCAATCTCACAGGTGAATTCGTTTCGGAGCTGCGTATTGCAGAACAGAAAGCCGCACACATGACAATGGGCGGAAAACGATTTTATCTCAAACGCTGGATTAAGGGAAACATCGACAGGATCAACGGCGCAACCTCGCAGAAAAACAAAGCCGCAGAAAAAGCTGTCGCCTTGATGCAGGCTGAAGAATGTTTCAAAAAACGAGGGAAATACTGCTCTCCGCGCGATTCATACACGTGTTCCGTCTGCAATCAGGTATTTAAAATTACATAATATTTTTATGTACCATCATTCTCTTTCTGAATTTTTATTCAGGAAACAATCCCATATTAATTTCTCATATCTTACCAAGACCAATGCAACATGAATTCATGTGCAAGTCGCAAAAGTTTAGACTCCACGAAATCAGGAGATACGTTATGATTGGTCAATTCCGAACCATTTTCACCACCATACTTGTCTTTTTCTTACTAGCAGGATGTGCTCCAACAATCGTGGACAGCAACCTGCAACCTCAGCAGGCGATTTACGAAAACCAGCCTCCTGATGTCATGTCAGACATTCAAAAAGAACTGGTAACGGTTACGGTACAATACTACGGGTTTGACGGAGTTCGCCATCAGGGTCAGGTTGTAATTCATAAGGGGCTTGAACAAGATATTAAAAAAATCTTCAACGTTATTCTTGAAAACCGTTTTCCTGTAGAATCCGTAATTCCAATCGCCCACCCTACAATACAAAAAAAAGGCCCTTATGGCCTTTCTTCTGATACAAATAACACCTCTGCGTATGTATGGCGTCCTATTGTCAAATCTCACAAACTTTCCTTGCATGCTTTGGGGCTCGCTATAGACATTAACCCTCGTCTCAATCCATACATTAAAGGAAGTTTAGTACTCCCTCCAAATGCCTCATATAATCCTCTTAAATCAGGAACACTTGTAAGCAACTCTCCTGTTGTACAAGAGTTCAAACGTCTTGGTTGGGAATGGGGTGGAGACTGGAAACAGGGTACAATGGATTACATGCATTTTCAAAAAATAGATAACAAAACAGAAGTATGGATTCAGACATACAGAAATGACTAATGTCCTCATCCCATCTTCATTATGAAAACATGAAAATCACAAGAAAAGAACATAACGAACAATGAAAGACGGCGAAAAATGCCGCCTTTTTCCTACTTATATGTTCTGGAAAGGTATGAAGAAACAAAAATGATACGAAATTTTCAGCAATCCGACATGGAACAAGTCATTACTATTTGGCTGGAAGCTTCTATTCAAGCCCATGACTTTGTCGCCAGTGAATTTTGGGAATCAAAAAGTATAGACATGCGTGAAACATATATTCCTTCCAGTGAAACTTATGTTTATGAAGAGGATGGAATAATTAAAGGATTTATAGCGCTATATAACAATACCGTTGCAGCTCTTTTTATTTCCCCAAGCCACCAGAGACATGGCATTGGCAGCCAGCTCATCGCTAAGTCAAAAGAAATTCGTTCAAAACTTGAGCTCACGGTTTATAAAGAAAACCACAACAGCACGACTTTTTATAAGAAATGCGGATTTAAAATTATGCACGAACAGATTGATACGCATACTGGATATCCAGAATTGTTCATGGTTTTCCCTTAGCCAGTGCCTGGCAATGCTGTTAGCAAGCTTTCGCACAGCCTTCATGTTCAACCTATGTCTGTAAGGTATTATAAAAAGGGAATCCATCAGAACATGTGACTGCGAGGCCACTTTTTTATATCCACACAGTAGCCTTCACCTATTCAACAGCAAAGTCACTTACTATGCCATGCTTACATCTGTTTTCAACTTTGGGGTAAAGCGGGAGCTAATTCCAAAGAATCCGATGAAGGCATGGAAGGAGATGATGTCCTTACGCCCCCCCCGAAGAGTGGCTGCAGTGCCGCTCTTTTTTTGTGTCCAATTGTTAGGACTGGACTCGCTATGCACATGTCGTCAAGTGACGCTATGCCCCCGTAAGATCATCGCTACACTCAACTGACACCAATCTACCATCAATTTGAGGAAATTCGTAGTGATAGCATTTCTGGCGCTGAAACATTCGTGAGAATAACTTTAGCAACAAGTAGCAGTAATAAAAAAAGAACATTACTGACAACAAAGGCAGGAGAATCCATGCACAACCCCCATCAAGCCATGAGTACTGAAGAGTTTATGAAAAATGAAGTTTTTCGACAACCGACAACAAGTAGTAGGAAAAGGGGCATCGCTCAAGCAGGTGCTGATGACAGGATGGACATGACTCCTGACAATGCTCCCAAATATCAACAAACAGAGTTTACAACGGAAAAAGGAACTGTGTTCGGGGTAATGGAATTATTCAGGAATGACGAAGGACAAATTATTCAATGCACTACAATCATTGGTCATAAAAAGAACATTACTGAATATGCTTATGATAATAAGGGAAGACTGGCTGCTGTAAAGACCAATGGTGTTCTTACAGAGCAATATCGTTACGGTTCCCGTGGCGAACGGTTACAGGAATTAAATGGTACTCGTTATGTGTACAATTACTCCTCACAGCTTGAACAAATGCGAAGTCCGAACGGTAGCAAAACCTTTGTCTACGATGAAAAAGGAAGAGTTGTCCAAAAGCGTGGACGTACAGGAAGGACAACATACAGCTACAACAAGTATGGCTTGCTTGAGCAGGTGTGCCTACCTGATGGTCGTTGTATTACATATACTTATGACCCACTAGGAAGACGTGCTTCCAAGCTTGTAAACAAGAAGGTAACAGAAAAATACTGCTGGAAAGACATGCTCTGCCTTCAAGCTGCTTGTACTGGAAAAGATGATGATCATGTGGTGTTCAACTATGCGGAATCAGGAAGAAATGTATTGCAGCCAGTTTCTCTTTCATGCAATGGAAAGAAATATTTTTTAGCATATAACTATGTTGGAACACTCTTAGCCATTGCTGATGAATCTGGCTCAATCGTACACATTGAAGAAACGGATAGTTTTGGCAGAAGGATATCACGTCATAAACTTGCCAATATCGCAATGCTTAGCTTTGGCGGTGGGCAACTTGATGAAGATACAGGGCTAGTCCATTTCCTATTCCGTGACTATGATCCTGCAACTGGCTTCTTTATCCAGAAAGACCCGTTAGGATTACGTGGCGGTGACGTGGATGTGTATGCATATTGCTTGGATGATCCTGTGAACTTAGTTGATCTGTTGGGGTTAATGGGAAGTTGGAAAGATGTCCCACCAGAAGAAAAAGACGATCTTAGACGACGGACTAGAAGGTGGGGAGATGTCATGAAATGGCATAAAGATATCCCCCATAAATTTCAAACCCCTTTTGAATTTTTTTTAGATATTATCTTTGATGATGACGAGGAATCTTCAAGAGACAAGAAGAATGGGAAAGAAAATGATGAAGAGGAATCTTCTAACAGAGGTGACATAAGCACCTTATTCAATGTTACTGACTAAAAACTATAGGGGAGGGGTCTGTGAAAACAGTTAATGTAAGAAAACTATTAGGACTAGTCTTGCTTGCTTGCTATTTCTATTGGCAAGTCCCTTTTGCCTTTCAAGTTGTTATGCAACATGATTGGAATAATGAATTCATTACTCTATCAGCTTGTTGTGTTGCTATTACTATAATTGCAATACCTTGGGTTTTACTTGAGAACCGAATGGCACTAGGATTGATATGTACTGCAATGATAGTTTCTGGTGTTTTTCCTATAGTGGCTGCTGCTTGGGTTGGATTTTTACCTTCTAAAGAAACATTGTCAGCAAGTATGTCCCTAGGATTTTATGGAATATCAATTTGGTTTCTTTTCAAGAAATGAACAAGATGCTGGCAATACTCTGCCACCCTTTTTTAGGTTCATCTCCCTCTTTTTTCCTCTTCAAGCTGTTTTAAGCGGCGAAGCTCGCTTACTCCTAATCCACCATATTTCTTCTTCCAATTGTAGAACGTAGCTTCTGATACGCCCATCTTACGGCAGACCTCTTTAACTCTTGTTCCTGTCTCAGCCTGACGTAAGGCAAAAGCGATCTGCTCGGCGGTAAATTTCGTCTTTTTCATGGCAAACTCCTTGGGTCACAAGGAGGTTCGTTTGCCAAAATTCTCTATTTTTAACTGGTTTAGTTTATTGGGAAGACGCCAATCTTGGGGAAATCCCAGACCCTAGGCAGAAAGCTGCAGACGGACGAGCTGATCTAATTAACGAGATGAATAAGAGAGCTGATGGTAATTCTTCTTCAGATAAGAAAAAAATAGTACGCAATATAGAGCGAGCAGCCTTCTATATTGAGCAACAACCTGAAAAAAATTATGTTGACAACACATTGTCATTAAAAAACAAATATCAAATCAAGTTTGAATAACAAGAACAAGAAATGTTGTTAATAAAGAGGTAATAGTGCCGTTTCTTATAGATTGTTTCCGGATTTATCCAGTTTACTTGGCGTGCATCCTTTTATTTGTAAATATAGTGTGTTCGATTTTCTGCTTTGATCTACGACGTGCTGTTTCCTATCACTTTTTTTGCAAAGCTGGATTTAAAGGTCATAAAAGCGATATATCCGTTGTAACAAATAGAACTAGGTTTCCGTTTCTTCTCATTGGGCTTTTCTTTGCCTACCCAGCATATTGGTTCTTGCAGTTGCCCCTTCACATAAATGGTATGATGAGTATTGTGGTAATTTCTATCACATGTTTTTTATACATCACACCGCTGCTTATATTTATCAGTAGCTTTTTCCATGCAGTGGCAACAGAAGGCGACACAATATACTTCATTGGAATTGTCCCTGTTTTCTTCACATGCAAGCAGAAGGAAATAGATCTTATCGGCGACCAGCATGGTTCATGGGGAATCCCAATTTCTACATTACGGCGAGGTGTGCACAGGTATAGTGTGGCAATTTCTGATATCCGATCTGTCATTTTCGATTCAGATTAAGACTACCTAAGAGAGGTAGAGCTTACTTTACCTGCAACGAAGTAGCAAATTTGATAGCGAATCGTAAAACCAAAAGGGTGGCCCAAAGCCACCCTTTTTCTATTTCTTGGAATGTATACACCGTATATACTTTTTCAGCGCCAGAGGCTCTGCGCATACACCTCTCGCACAATTTATTTAATTATCTTAAATAGTTATACGTGAGCCTATTTATTCACCATAATATCTAAGATAACCTTGTCGGTCTCACACATGCCTACAGTTCCGAGTCGGCCAAGATTCTTAATGCATATCTCAATATCGTCATCCACAATACCGTCACTGCCCGGCACAGAGGTGCCTTTCATTGCAAGCAGAGCAGAGTTGATTGCGGCCTCTACACTGGAAGCAACTTTGAGTGCACAGGAAGTTTTTGCGCCGTCGCAAATCATACCGGCTATAGTGCCGACCATATTTTTAATTGTCCGCTCTACTTCTACCAGCCCGCCACCAAGCAGCATAGCGATGCCGCAGCCTGAGCCGGTCGCAGCGAGGATTGCACCGCACAGAGCGGAAAGTCTGCCCAAATGATGCTTAAGATGAATGGCTATAAGGTGACTTAAAATAAGTGCACGCGCCATCTCTTCTTCAGATTTATTCAGTCTTCGGGCAAAAGCGGTAACTGGAATAGTCGCGGTAATGCCCTGATTTCCGCTACCGGAGTTACTCATTACAGGCTGCATAATACCGTCCATACGGGCATCAGAAGCAGCGGCAGCTAGGCGGGTTGCGAAGGACGTAATATCATCAGAACGCAAGCCCAGCGCAATGTCTTCATCCATAGAACGACCGACTTTAAGGCCAAAGTCATGCTCAAGCCCTTCTGCTGCAATAGATTCGTTGAGACGGGCTGCTTCAAGAATAAAAGAAATATCTTCAAAGTCTGCTTCCGTTGCAAACCCATAAATAGCTGAAACAGAAAGAGGCCATACATCACCGGAAGCGTCTTCATCCTCTAAGGGTGTGCTATCGAGGATTTCGTCATCTTTAGTAACCTCAATAATTCCGGAATGTGTACGGGCAATAGTACATGTTGCGACATGCCCTTCAGCAGCAACAATAGCTTTGGCAAAAAGCAATTCATCTGTTTGCGCTAATTCTACTTTTACATTTCCATCCGCCATGAGGTTTTTAGCTTCCGCTACAATTTCAGGCGTCAAATCACGCAGTACTTCAAGCCGCAAATCTGCTTTACCACCCAAAGCACCTACGGCAGCAGCAATAACAAGCCCCGTCATGCCTGTACCGGGAACACCGACGCCCATACCATTTTTTAGCAGGTTGCCACTCACCTGAACGAGCACGCTCTGCGGCTTCGCGTCGAGCGCCTCTGCTGCCCGCGCCGCTGCAAGTGCCACAGTTACCGGCTCGGTACACCCCAATGCGGGAACGACTTCCCTATTCAAGATGGCTATAAATTCAACCCATTCATTCTTCGCTGTCATTATGTCTCACCTAACTCTATTTACTTAGAGGACCATTCATCAGGCATAATAAGCTGAAAGACCACTTCAGGCAATTCATGCGACACTTCAATCGAGATTATTACGAGTCCGTGAAAACACAAAAGTTTTCGGCTGGGATACACACTATTGTATGAGAAGCACCTTTAAAAAACAGGAAGCTAATTTCATCAAAGACTTATTTTTATCGTGCTTTAATTTCACAAGCATCTAGCACTATGCCATTCGGCTCATACACCATTTCGGCATCTTTAAAAATAACTCCGCCGCACCCTGCACGTTTTGTCCACGTCTTAATCCATCGGTCATATGCTTTCTGTGTAGAAAATGAACGGGAATGAAAATACTGAACCGGACGCATATAAACTGTCTTTTTATCCAAAAGCATAAACGCATCTGCCAGCGTATTAATTTGTGCCCAGAGAGTAAAAGGACTGTCAGCTTCCGGCGCATAGATATCGTAGATGCGGAAATGCGGCTTGCCTTTTTGAACCGGAATAAGAACACCGTCCGCATAAAAAGGGCCCTGCATTTTTTCATTAAGCAACTCAATAAGCTTATCAAACTCTTCAACAAGATGCTCCATTCCGGCAAGCGCTACCCCTTCAGAGTCAATAACCTCCTTGGTTACACCATCAATAAACACACGTTTTCCAAGATAGCGGGCGCAATGCATTGTGCCACCAAGGGAACCGTTATGAGCTGCTGTAAATGCTTCAATATCTGACCCGTATGTTGCACAACGTAACGGACTTTTTGCCATTTTTGCGATTGAAAGATCCATACTCTCTCCAAATATATAATCCGAATAAACACATCCGGTACTGTTCAAATTGATAAAAGCACAGTACACACATTCCCCTAGCTCTATCAACAGGCAGAACCACCACAAAAGATACATCCGCCGCTGTGAATAAGCACTCATATAGTGCATTACCATTACTTTTTATGGTGTTACCAATTCGGTTGCCAAAAAATACACTTTAGCATTACAGTATCGAACCTGATTTAATTGTATACTCAAACAGCTGCTGCTTTTTTAGAAGCTAATGGTGGAGCACTACGGTGCAAGCTTCTTTTGAGTACAACGGTGGTGCTGTTTGAAAGTTGAGGAGCCTTATGCTGACAACAACTCAAGCACCTGATGGTAAGCCGATTTACCAGTGCGACAAATGCGGAAGAGACGTTATGGCGCAGGATGTTATTGTTACCTTTAGTGGTGATTTCTGTCCTGATTGCTACGCCAAACAGCAAAAAGATAAGTCTTCCTAATGAGTGAGGCAGAAGATATAGCCATCTTCTGCCTCTTTTTTGTCTTTTCTTAGCCAGCGTGTACCGCTACAAAACGCCTCGTACGTATTTTAACCTCTGCATATTGGAACACATATGAACACTCCTCACTCACGTGCCAAGGTGGTTGATCTTACACACACAATTACCGAGGACATGCCGGTATACCCCGGCACAGAAGCTCCGATAATTGAACAAGGCACCACCGTAGCAAAAGAAGGCTTTGCAGAAAAAAAACTGACCTTCTTCTCCCATGTTGGAACACACATGGATGCACCTGCACATATTTTTGAAGACAAAAAAACTTTGGACGCTTTGCCTGCATCGACATTCACCGGCCCTGCCTGCATTGTAGATGTCTCCGGCCTTACAGTTATTACACTGGAAGAGCTCAAGCGACACGAAGAACGCATTTCCCAGTGTGATTTTGTTATCTTCTCTTCAGGGCACGAAAAACACTGGGGGACTGCAAAATATTTTTCACCATTCCCCACACTGGATAAAGAAGCAGCAACATGGCTTACGACTCAAAACCTCAAGGGACTGGGCATTGACACCATTTCTTTTGACCCCATGGACATAACAAGACTGCTCATCCACGAAATCCTTTTAGGCAGCGGTCTTGTGCTTATTGAAAACCTGAAAAACCTAAACACAATTACTGCTCCTATTTTCACGTTCGTAGCCTTACCATTAAAAATTCTTGAAAGTGACGGCTCACCGATTCGCGCTATCGCTGTATTACCGTAAATAGCGGACAATGCGAAAAGCACAAAATCACTTTGTAAACCAACCGACACGCATTACATAAAAAAAGCGCCCAGCAAATATTCTTGCCAGGCGTTTTTTTATTTCCAAATTCAATCTGTTAGTTCAAAGGGCTATCTTTCAATTAAGAGGCGCAATGAGATACCACCTGATCCTTAATCCATTGCAGCCAGAAATGGTACGCTTCCTGATGATAATGCTTTGACAATGGATTCATGAAACCATGCTCAAAAGGTGTAATGTAACACTGTGCCAGCGGAATATCCTGAAGAGAGCGAGCAACAGTTTCCACATCAAAATGAGGTTCGTTTTCAGAAAAAACCAAATCCACCGGAATGTTAGGCTGATAGTCAATCATATTACGGATAGATGAACCATAGAAACAAACCGCACCTGTGGCTGTACCGACATTTTCCGCGCAGACAGCAGACCACACAGCTCCAGCACCGGCACTAAAACCGACAAGGCATGTTGGCTCAGCCGACTGCTGTAAGGCCCCCGACACACGCTTCGCATATTTCTCGTGACCACATTCCGCCACATATCGGGCATACGCGTCCTCTTCACTGCAGAAAGCAGGATCAGTACCATCATACGGGTCAATAACCGTAATCTTACTCGCTATGTCCTTAAAACTGTCTGTCATTACATCAACATGAGACGACCGCCCCCAAATTTCTGTGGCGAAAATAATATGCATTCTTATTACTCTTATACTAAAGCCAATGCGCACTACACCCTGTTTACGTTCTGGCTATCTTACACATTAGCATCTTATATTATTAATATTTTTATATATACTGATTCACTTTCAAACAAGAAACACAGGGTCAATTGCTCAACACTCAATCAGTTAGGACGATAACCCAACGGCACCAGCATACAGCCACCACGGCCAAAGAGTGGCTATTCATTTATGCCCCACAACAGATATCAATCTGTGCTGCTACTATCTTGTGGATAGATAATAATGTTATGAAAAACAGCTTTTTCACCCACAACCCGATATGCATGGGGCTGATCTGCATAGAAACGTGTCCTTTCACCAACGGATAACGTATGCCAGATGGCGTCAAAACATACTTCCAGTACTCCGTCCAGCACAACCACATGTTCAATAACACCTAGTTGATGAGGAGTAGATTGCTGTTCGTGATTGTTGCAAAGAGTTATCTCAAAAACTTCCATCCTCGTATCTGATGAATAAGGAAAAAGCGTAGTAATCTGCATTGCCGGATCATTGGGAAACGCCACAGACGATTCTTTCTTCTCTGCATGCTCTGAAAAAAAAGAAGAAAAAGAAGTTTCGAACCCGCTGGCTATCTTCCATAAGATTCCAATGGTAGGGCTGGACTCTCCACGCTCTATCTGTCCAAGCATAGCCTTGGAGACTCCTGTCTTCTTTGCTGTCACATCAAGACTCCAGCCACGAACCACCCGTAACTCTTTTAATCGTTGAGAAATTTGTGCAACAAGGACGTTAGAATTCATTCATTACTCCAAAAAAATCTTGTGCGTCATAACGCACAATAGTATACCAAATCGACTCGTACGTTATAGCGCACAAAACATGTACATCAATCGGAAGGAAAACGCATGCTAAATAAATTGTCAATTAGCCACGTATCATCAGGACTAGCGGCAATTCTTGTAGGATATACCTGTTCAGTTGTAATAGTAATTAAGGCAGCCATGGGAGCCGGAGCTACACCTGTTCAGGTAGGAAGCTGGCTTTTCGCAATCGGTATTGCCTCAGGTCTGACCACCATTTTTTTCTCACTGCGCTACAAAGTCCCTGTGCTTACGGCATGGTCAACCCCCGGAGCAGCACTGCTTGCCAGCAGCGTTGTCGGTTTCTCACTATCTGAAACAATTGGTGCGTGCATTTTCACAGCCCTGCTCATCATTCTGACAGGTGTGACCAAGTCATTATCGACATTTATTCAAAAAATACCGACAGCGCTTACTACTGCCATGCTTGCAGGCATTCTTATCCCGTTCGGAATCAAAACTTTTACCCCTTGGCAAAACACACCTGTACTTTTTTGCAGCATGCTTGCGGCATATCTTATAGGCAAACGTTTCTATCCCAGATACACTATGCTGCTCCTGATTCTTGTCGGTGGCTTCGTGGCATACGTCCAAGGTTCCCTGCCACTTGGAGACAGCCAGTTCTCTATAACCAGCCCTGTATTCATGTCCCCCACATGGAGTGTTGCCTCCATAGTAAGCCTTAGCATTCCACTCTTTCTTGTCACTATGGTTTCCCAGAACATCCCGGGAATCGTCATGATCCAGAGCCATAATTACTCGGTTCCGTTTCCAACGATTCTACTGGGCACAGGATTCATGAACTTGCTGACAGCACCGTTCGGCGGCTTTTCCTGCAACCTTGCTGCGATCTCAGCAGGCATATGTATGGGTAAAGAAGCAGATCCGGATCCCAAAAAAAGATACTTAGCGTCTGTAAGTGCAGGTGTGTTCTATATTCTTGCCGGACTGTTCAGCACAAGTCTTGTTGCGCTGTTCGTTGCCATGCCTTCTGAATTAACCCAGATGCTTGCCGGATTTGCTCTATTGGGAATTATTCAACGAAGCCTACACCTCGCTATGGATGACGAAAAAGCACGGGAGGGGGCGCTGATCACTCTTCTGATTACAGCTTCTGGTATTACCTTTATCGGCATCAACGCACCTGTCTGGGGTTTACTTGCGGGGTACATTACAAACCGCTTTTTTAACCCGACCGCTTAATCAATACATTTCCTCAGCTACAACGGTAGCCCACATGAGGCTCCTGCACGACATTAAATTAGTCCCATCCTGCGTGCAGGAGCTTTATGTTAAGAAGAGATCATTAAAAAAGCAGCTATTGACTGTTCATTGACACGCCTATTTGAAATGCCTGCTCACAATCTAATGGAAACTGATGTTTTCTATGCGCATATTTTTCTGCTTCAGAAAAGCATTCCACTTTATATTTTGAATAATCATCAAACTGATCCTGCAACATAAATGTGGACACCAAGTTAAACCACAAGGTCATACTGTCCATTGCGTTACCCAAAGGTAGCAGGGGGAAGCCAGCCATTGTTCGGATGTCACTGTCTTCGATTATAGTTGAATAGAGCCAATTCGGCTTCATGATTGTTTTTTGATTTTCTGTGGCGGATCAGTTGATTTTTGATCGTGTGAAAAAAAGATTCTGCTACGGAGTTGTCCCAGCAGTTCCTTTTCCGGCTCATACTCTGGATGTAGCCATGCTTTTTCAAACACCTGCGGAAATCCTTACTTACATACTGTATGCCTCGATCACTATGGATCAGAAGACCGGAAGAAGGCTTCCGTCGTGACACAGCCTTCTTTAAAGCATAGATAACAGAATGCCGTTCTAACGACTCACGTAAATCCCACCCAACAACCATTCGGGAATACAGGTCGATGACCACGGTCAGATAATGCCACTTTCGTCCAACCTTGATGTACGTAATATCAGTGACCTAAGCCATATTGGGAACTGGCATAGTAAAATTACGATTGAGTAGATTAGGAGCAACAGGCTCTGTATGTGCAGAATCTGTTGTAGGAACAAATTACTTTGCATACCTTCAGCGCAGTCCTAACGCTCGCATATGTCGCGCAACATGTGCCTGACTAACACTCTGGAATAAAGGTTTATCACGCAATTCAGAAGGTGAGCATAGGGCTTCCGATCATCCTATTATGTTCGTTGCATATTGCTAAGATCCGCTTGCGAAGTAGGTTATTCACCTGTTGTCGATGCGACTCTGGACGCTTACACCACGCATAATATCCGCTCATGGAAATTTATAGGGTCTGGCACATCTTCTTCATCGGAAACGTAGAGCGGTTTGGCTTTACGAACTTGAATCTCATTTCGATGCTCTGCCGAAGATGCCCAAAGTTTTTTTAAAATATCACGCTCCATTTAGTATCTTGGAACCTTTTTCGAAGCTCTTTTGTCTCTCGTTGTTCTTCTGTTAAAGCCTCTTTTCTACGATTTGGAAATGCGATTTCTTTTTGTGTTGTTAGCTCTCTACGCCAACAGTAAAGCAGATCCTTAGGTATCCCCAAACACTCCTACACCCGCGACAGTTCGGCCTTGTTCATCACAGAGTAAAACAGAATTCTTCTTAAACTCAGCATCATATGATCTACGTTTTCGGACTCTCATCTCCATCTCCTCTTTAATTCAAGATAATAGCTTAACTATGTGTCCACAAGTTTGTAGCAGGATTACCCTCACAGTTTCACTGTAAGGCATTTTTTGTGTCTAACGACTAAACTTAGCGAGCTTGTCCAACTTTGCCCGCTGCTTAAATGGCCGAAAGGAGTTGGGTTAACTTCAACGTATTGGAGCGGGGGAATGCTATCCTTTTTTTAAAACATGCAGGGAAAACTAGAGTGCTACAATGGGATTAGTTGAGTTAAGACGCCAGCTTCTTATGTAATTCATTTTCCTTGCCAAAATGTGAAGAAAGCATTTCTTGTAACGAGGCTGCCATATTTAGGTCATGAGTTAATTCTGCAAGTTCATCCAGATCCGCAGCAGACTCAGTATAGAAGTTCTTGATAGTGCTTAATGGTATTGTTCCTTCTCGAACCTGCGTGCTGAATTCAAAATCCACGTAGTTGTTGGTTTCATTGCAATGAGCTAGATAGGCCCAAAGTTTTACCAGCTTGCAGCCCGATGCTATGTACGTTTTGGAAAAACGTTTGATTGGCAGCCAGTTAAGTTTTCTTTGAACTGTCTCGCGCATTTTATCCGGTTCATACGGGAAATACTGAAAAGGAAATACCAGTGAAACATTGTCTGCGCTTAGCTTAAGAGGAAAGAGAAGCTGACCGGTGCGGTTGGCAGAATGAGCTTTTTCCCAGGCTTTAACTGCAGTGGCAGTGTCTTCTTGAACAAGTGCCATGGTGAATTCCATCATAGTGATTCTGTCAGGATCTTCTTCAATACTTTCTCCCATGAGGAAAATTTGTTCTGGATTATGACCTGAGAATACGAGTGGAATGCCCATGTTTGCAGCTAGCTCTGTGGCTGTACGGACAAGAAAGCGGCCGCAGAAGGTGCATACCTGCCCGCAGTCTTTTTGCAGTATCGCTGGATTGCAAAAGAGGAACTTATAGTATTCTTGCATTAGCTTAGGATTGATCCGGTAGACAAGCTGCGCCATATCAAGCTTTTTGGCGATGGTTGAAGCGTTTTCGAATGTTTCTGGATACTCGAATCCGTTATCAATGGTCAGTGCCAGCAGGTTTAGGCCGTATTTTTTGGTGAGCATGTGCGCCATGTATGCACTATCTTTGCCGCCACTCATCATAATTAGCCCGTCATATTGGGCAGACCTGTCACGCTTGGCGATGATTTCTTCAAACTGTTTTTGCCTTTTTTCCCAGTTCCTTTCCGGTGTTCGCGTGCTGTTTTCGCAAAGGTTACAAAGGCCCTGAGTATTAATGGTGATGTTATGGAAAGGGTCTTCCTGCAAGTAGCATTGCTTGCAATGTTTGGAGGTATATCTAAACATGGTGAGAATATCCTTATGCAGTCTTTTTTATCGCCGAAAACTGTGTGTGAATTTCTTTGCACTGGTGCACAAGGGCTTCAAGTCGGATTTCTACGCTTGGATCGTTATGACCATGGAATGCGACGGTAAGAAATGGGATTTGTGGATGCATTCGGCGGAAGCGTTTTTCCAGTCCTTGAATCATCAGACCTGGTACGCAGTTGAAAGGAATAGCATGAACAATTCCTTGAACACCATGGGAAGCTATTTCTAACGCTGCTCCAAAGCCTAGCCCCGCATCCAGCGTGAAGCCGCTTTTTGCGATAGTATCCCATACCCGAGCTTCAAAAGGATGCGGGAGGATAGATTTAGTATGTCGGCGCAGTTTCTTTTCAACAGCTGTAAGCATGCTATGCTGCAATTTCAGGAACATACCGGAAAGAGTTTCACCGCCTTGCGCTTTGTAGTATCTTTCTTTGTATAGTGAGTACCATAGTACCTCCATAATGGCAGGCATGTGTACTTCTACGCCCAGCTTTTCAAGCTTAGAGATCAGATGGTCACTGGCGTAATCCACATTACGTAGGTATGCTTCTCCTACTAGTCCAATAACAGGGCGTTGCTCGGTCTGTCGTTCAATTACTGCAAACAGGTCTACAGCATGGGCAATTACTTCTTCAACGTTACCGTTTTTCTCAATAGTGCTGATTACGTGTGCAAGGCATGCTTTGTATGTCAGGTCGGTTGTGCCTGCAGATATTTCATAGGGGCGTATATGCATCCGTAACTTTTCAAGAATATCTGCAGCTATAAAGCCTTTCCAAGCGAGAAGTCCGTACTCTTTGCTGGACATAATGGAGTGCAGTTTCTGGTTGGCATTTTTGTATTCATCTACAAGAACAACATCTTCCAATCCCATATCCTCAAAAACTACTTGTTGCAGTGTGTTAAAGAGGTCATATCGACAACTGCCGCAGGAACCGGGCATGAAAAATGCGGTTTTTTCAGGCGGCATACCGGTGTCTTTAATGAGACGCAGCATATCACCGGTCATAAGAGTGCACGGCAGGCATTCTTTGCCGTTCAGGCAGGTTCTTCCCCAATGCAGGCTCCGGTCATCCGGTGGCGGAAGAATTTGCGCATTAACGCCGGAAGCACGTAACGCAGCAGCCCATACCCCCATTCCGTTTGCAGCATGGGGCAGGTAGAGAACTCTTTCTCCATCGGGATCGTATTCTTTTTTTGTTATACGATGTGGAGGGATAGATGCAGGTACCGTTTTATTTGAGATTGCATCAAGAAATGCTTCGCATCGGGTGATAACCCCTGCTTCTGCGGAGTGTTCATCTATCTCAAGGAGCAGAAACGGCTTATCGCCCATTTCACGTTTAAAGAAGTCCGGATAAATAGAGTCGTTCACACATCCAAAATTTGCGAGATATACAGCGTGGAGGTTCGGGTTTTTCCGTACGGCGTCTGCAACAACAAGTGTTTTTTGCCCCATAGCAAGGGTCATATTGCGCCATGCTTCACCAACCTCCGGTGAGTGCTGAAGATCAAGTAGGTCCATAGGGATAACAAGTATACCGCGCTCACGAAATATACGTCCGATATTTAGGTTTGTGCCAGCATCATAGATGTTATGCATTTTACCGGATAGAATGAGCGTAGGCGTGTTTGGGGGAAGGTTTTGGAGGCACTTTTCTCCAAGTTCAATACGTTGCTTTGTGAACTTGCGCTGAGTTTCCATTGCACGTTGAAAAGCATCGCTGACAGCTTTTTTACTTGTAATTCCTATTTGTTTTGCTGTTTTCAGAAGTTCCTTCATCATCTGCTTTTTGCCTAATCTAAAATGTAGAGAAGGCTTAAGCAGAGGAATGCCTTCTTCCTCTAAAGAAAAAGCTTCATTTGTTAAGTCAGGAATGTATTGAATATAGCTGCAATGATTCGCGTAAGGATGTGAATCACAGGTAGGGAATGTTTCACGGATTGAGGGAATAAACATATAGTCAGCTTTTCCTTCCTGTATCGCCTGCTTCATCCAAGCCACATGCCCATGCGCAATTTTTGTAGGAAAACATGTTGCACTGGCAACGGAACCGACACCGTTGCGTATGATTGTACTGTTTGTCTGGGGGGACAATAACAGGGAAAAGCCGAGTTCATTGAAAAACGCGTTGAAGAAAGGATAATACTCGTGGAACGTAAGAACTCGTGGATAGCCGATAGTCCCTTTTGGGGCAGGGTGTATAGTGCGTGGCTGATATGCAAAAAACATAAGTTGTTCACGTGCAGCAATTAGGTCTGGCAGTTTAGTTGTTACGTTCTCATGGCGACGTACTTCGTAACGTTCGCATCGTCCGCCGTAGAAAAGGGGCGGGTGGTCTGCAAGGGTGACCTTGATGATATCGCAGCGGTTCTCACACTTGTTGCATTGAAATGATTTTTGAGTGATTTCGTGCTGTAGGCTGTTGAAGCCAAGGAAGTGTGATGCTGAGATGTCTTTGGCGTCATAAGTTTCTTTGGCCAGTAGGCAGCAGCCAAGTGCCCCCATTACTTCATGATGTTCTGGTACTATAAGTTTTTTGCCTGTAAGCACTTCAAATGCTGAATGAACAGCGGTGTTAAATGCTACCCCTCCTTGAAAGAGGATATGGTTCCCTATTGCTCTGTTTTCAATAACTTTGTGCAGATAGTTTGTAGCAATACTGAATGCAAGTCCCGCGGTAATGTCAGCGAGGGAAGTTCCGTTCTGTTGGTGCCGTATTACTTCAGATTCAATAAAAACAGTGCACTGCTCTCCGCAGTTCACCGGAGTTGGTGCGCTCAGGGCCATGTCTGAAAAGTCTTTTTTAATCGAAATATTCAGGCGTTCGGCCTGTTCTTCCAGAAAACTGCCTGTTCCGGCAGCGCAAGCTTTGTTCATGGTAAAATCATCAACAACGCCATTCGAAAGATGGACATATTTGGAGTCCTGACCGCCGATTTCAAAAATGGTATCGACTTGAGGGTCGGAAAATACAGCGGCTTTGGCATGAGCGGTGATCTCATTGACCATTATGTCTGCCCCTACTAGATCTCCAATGAGATGACGACCGGAGCCGGTAGTTGCAACTCCTTTAATTTCAACAGCGTGGGCAAAGCGTTTCTGAAGATTTTCCAGTCCTTCTTTTACGGCCTTGATAGGCTGGCTTGCTGTCATAAGGTACTGCTTCGATAGAACGTTGCACTTAGTATCAATGAGTACAAGGTTGGTTGATATCGAACCGATGTCTATTCCGAGGAATGCGGGAATTTTTTCTCCTTTTTGAAGCAGGGGCGCAGATGTCTGCATGGGCTTTTGTGTTGGGACCGGAAGTGGTTGCAACACGGAGTTTGTGGTCAATTCTTTGGAAAGTTCATGCTTGAAGTTGTTAGCGCCTTTATATTTTTCATAAGTCGTCGGGTGCGACAATATGAATGCTGCTGCACCCAGAGCACCGGACAACGCAAAGTTATCCGGACGAAAAAGAGAATTTTTTTCCAGTTTCAATTCGCTGTGCAAAGCAGCAATGACGCCGTCATTGGCCGCCACTCCGCCTACAACAGCAATGGGGGGCTGCAGGTTTTTTGTGCCTACGACTGAAGATTTGAATCCGCGTACTAATGCATGGCACAGGCCCGCGACAATATCTTGAACGGGAGTGCCTTTTTGTTGCAGATGGATCATGTCCGATTTTGCAAAGACAGAACAGCGGCCTGCAATTCTGGCAGGGTGGGAGGAGCGTAACGCTTCCCGGGCAAATTCAGTATCAATGGAGAGGTTTAGTCTGGCTGCCTGTTGATCGAGGAAACTGCCTGTTCCGGAAGCGCACATGGAACTGACAGAGAAATCTTTGAGACGCAGTGTTCCTTTTTCAGTTTCTTCAAGTTGAATATATTGTGAATCTTGCCCACCGATATCAATAATGGCGCGGGCTTGTGGGTAGAAATTGTTGGCTGCTTCAACTTGTGCAACAACTTCGTTGACCGCATGCCCCCCCAGCAAGGCTGCGAGCCGCTTAGCTCCTGTTCCTGTAATAGCGACAGTTGAGAATGAATAGTCTTTTTCCAGTTCACTGAGCTTGGTATAAAGTACAGTGTCAGGTTGTCCGTGGTGTCGGGTGTAGCTGCCGTATTGTATAGTGTGGCTTTGGGATAAAAGAACAATATCTATACTTACTGAGCCGACATCAATACCGAGGATAAGAGGGGGATTGCCTTTACCGGAACTCATGCGCGCTCTCCTCCTGTGTTTGATGATGGTGCGGGGATAAAGTTTGTTTTGACGCAGTAGGCAAGATATTTTTGTAGCAACTCCTTATCAGGTGGAGGGCAGTGGATTTCTGTTCCTTCCAGTGCCTTGAGGGTGTTGCTGCATTTGAAAACGGCCGGAGATTTTTCGTAGTCGCTTAAATAGACAATGATATCTTTTAATCCTTCAAGAAAGGCTTCTGACTCGTCAAGGGTGAGCACCTCTTCCATATACGTTTCTGCAGGAAGTGTACGGATTGGGTATCCCCAGTTTCGTACACACTCCCAGATTTCTGATTTGAGGATCGGTTGGGGGTTGCAGATATGAAAGACGGAATTTTCTGTCTCAGGCGTCAGAGCAATATGGGTAATGGCATCTGCAGCATAGTCTGCCGGAGTAATGTCCATAAAGTCATCATCGTAGAGAGGAGGGGCTGTCTCCATAAGGATGTGCCCGCGTAAATGCAGATATTGGGCGTCCATCGTTATGTGTTCTTTAAATTTCCCAGTGAGTGAATCGCCCATGATAAATCCGGGACGGAAAATACGAATACCCTTTTTCTGGTTGAGAGCAGGAAGCAGTATCCGTTCTGCTTCATACTTCGTTTGTACATAGGCATTGGGGCATTCCATATTCTCGTGGAAGTCATTTTCGGTGAAAAGATTTTCAGGGTTGTCACAACGCCTTCCACTGACTGCCAGCGTAGAGATATGGTTCAGTCTTTTGGAAATGCCTTTTTCAGCAAAGGACAGAAGGCGCCTTACGCCTTTCACATTAACTTCTGAGAATTGATCAAGTTGTCCGAAGTGCCACATCATTGCAGCACTGTGGAATATTGTGTCCACTGTTTCACTCAGCATGTTGTATAGCTCAACAGAAAGCCCAAGATTATCTTGTCCGACATCACCCAGTACTGGAATAATCCTTTTCGTGTTCCACTGTACTATTTGTTCTTCTCCGAAGAGATACGCAAGATTGCGCATAAGGCGGTCTTCTGAGCTGTCTTGCTGCGGAGTACGGACAAGGCAGTATATTGTAGCATCGGTTTTGCGCATCAGTTCATTGAGCAGATGTGCTCCCAGAAAGCCTGTTGCACCGGTCAGCAGAATATTTTTGCAATATGAGTTCATTACCTTTCCTTTAGGCCGCGGTTTCTGATGTTTGCCAATGTGTCGGGAATTGGATTGCGAATAGAAGAATAGCAACGCTTAACAATACTCCCAGCACCATGAATACAAGTATAAACAATGGGTTAGCGATAGGAGCTTCCAGTAATCCTTGAATGTTCAGTACAGCCTCGAGAGCCGTTTGTGTGAAGGCAAAGAGGGAATATCCTGCGGTGATAAGCGCAAGAGGCTTACCCCACTGCGCTTTTGTGCTGATTCCGTATAACGTTGTAAGGAGTGACAGTCCGAAAACGCAGTCGATAATATACATGGTCAGCCAGTTCCATGGATGCGGGTCCGGCTGGACATAGCCCAATAAAATAAGCGGAAGAGAAACAACGCACATAAAGCCAATAGGCAGACCTAGACCGATAATAAGAGTTAGGAGACTTTTTTTCATGCTGCTGGTTCCTGAATACATGGGGTGCATTCGATATTTTCACTTCTGGTTATTGTGTAGTTTTGTTGTAGAAAGTACTGCATAAAACGTTCAATATTAGGCAGTTGAGAAGTCCAATAACGGCCAGAAGGAATTTGTTGTTCGGCAATAAGTCTGGCTGTGATGGCTGCACAAATTCCAGTGGCCCGATATGTGTCTTCAAAATACAGTGTGCTGGTCAGAGAGGCTGGCTGACCGTTTTGTGTTCCCCTCATAAGAAGGTGCAGCATGAAGCCGGGGTTCTTGTTTTTCATATCCTTACGTGCAGCTTTGACAATAAGCTCTGCAGCCTGATGAAGCTGCCTTTCTGAACGATGCCATTTGAACAAACTGATAACGATGGTTGCCATGCTGACCCAAAAGCCCCAGTTGTTACCGTATGCCGCCACGTTTTTGATGTTGTTTAATGTAATGAACTCTCTCATTTCTTCTCTGAGAACCGGAAACAGTTTGCAAGTCCCGACAGGTTGCGGAAGGGTGATTTTCTTTCCTGATGTCAGCAGGTTTACTTCTTTGGGCACCCCGTCAGTATAGATAATAGGTGCCTCACCGATGCCAATGTTTCCTACCCCCCATGCAATGTCGTATGCGGAGTTATGAGTCCATTTATCGCGTCCGATGTAGTGATATTCCATTGAATTAATGGTATCTAAGCCTTGCTGTGCCTCGTATATAGGGAAAAGCTCCGATAGACCGGGAAGAATACCGCAGGCAATGACTGCGACTCGTTTTTTTTCTTTTAGCTTCTGTTGGTGTTGCGTCAGAGTGTGGTAAACAGGATTATGCCCACCCGGATCAACATAGTGAGCTCCGTGTTCCAACGCAGACAATGCGACGATATCTTTCACAAGTGCAGAGGGACCTGCACAATTAATTACAATAGTGCATGCAGAACAAAACTCTTTGAGAGAGTCAGGTGAGAATAGGTCAACCGTTTTAAATGATGTCCTGTCTGAGTCTGGTATTTCTTGTGGTCTATATGTCCGTCCTCCGATTATAATGGAGTACGGTGTCTCTTTGAGTAGATACGTTACTGCTTCCTTACCGACGCGGCCTGAACCTCCAATTACACCAATGACTGTTCCTTGCATTGTATTGCTCCTCTTGTGAGGTGTAGTGTGGTTTGCAGGAGTGATGACTTCTTTGCCGAGAGGTTTGCAAAGTAGAACCAGTGAAGGAACAAAAAAGAAGTCTGCCAGTAATGCCCAGATGAATGCAAAACACGCAAGACCACCGAACTTTGCAACCCCCGTCAGTTCTGAAAAGGTGAGGACACTGAACCCTGAAGCAAGAATCACGGTTGTAAACATTAGTGGCTTGCCGACAGTACGCAATGTTGATGTGATTGCTTTGCTGTAAGAGCCGTAACAGGCAAATTCCTTTTTGAATCTGAAGAGGAAATGAATGGTATCATCCACTGCAACTCCAATGATGATGGCACTGAAACTCATAAGAGGCATATCCATATACATTCCGGTAGCTCCCATAAGACCTAATGTGATCAGGACAGGGAATATATTTGGAACGATACTAATAAGCCCAAGCTTTAGTGAGCGGAGGCAGACAGACATCAGCAATGAGATAATAATGATAGCAGTAAGAAAGCTTTTTTGTTGCCCGGCTCCTAGCAGATCGTTCATTGCTTTAACCCAGTAGAGGTGCCCTGCCATTTCTACCTTGGCTGAAGAACCGAAAATTTTCTTTCCTTCTTTTTCTACAAAAGCAGCAAGTTCTCGTACCTGTTTGGTGCCGAGGGCGGTCGTTTTTACTGTCAGCCGGGCAACATCGTTTTTGAAACTGAGCAGCTTATCCAGTTCCTGACCATCTGCCAGTTCATAGAGAAGAAGGTACTGCGCAATTGAACGGGAAGAGGACGGAAGAACATAGTATGCTGGATTGTTTCCGTGCATGGATTGGTTAATTTTTTTCAGCAGGTCATTGATGCTTGTTGTACTGGTTACAGTTGGTAAGGCTTCTATTTTTTGTTGAAGTTCGTTGAGCTTTAAAAGGAACTCTGTGTTTTTAATGCCGTTCAGAGTGCCTGTGTTAAGCATAAGCTCCACAGACATGGAGCCACCCATTGTATTGTCGATGGCATCATATGCCTGTCTCAGGGGCAAGGCTGGAGATAGCATCCGTGCGGTATTGGTTTCAACTTCAACTCGTGAGTAGCCAAAACATGAAGCTATAGTCAGTAGAACAAAACATGCAATGACCCGCTTAGGGGTGGTAATATTTATTCGGGCAATGTGGTTCAGCATCTGTTCAAGTAATCTTTCAATGAAATTGTTTTGCGTTACTTTTGAGTTTTCTTTTTTGTTGCTGTGGTACAGCAGGGTAACCAGCACTATACTCAGAACAAAAGCAGCCATTGTTCCGAGTGACGCATAGATGCCCATTTCGCGGAATGGGCGGATATCAGCCGCGTTAAATGCGAGAAACCCTGCTGCAGTGGTTAGACTGGTGAAAAGGCACGGTGGGCCTACTTCAGAAATTGATTTGATAATTGCGGTACGTGGGGAGTCGGTTGTTGACTGATGCTGATGGTACGCGCTGATTATGTGCATGGAATCACCTATTCCGATGCAAATCAGAAGGGTGGGCACGAGAATAATGAAAAGGTTTAGCGTATAACCGAGGATATGAATAAGCCCCATTGTCCAGACTACACTAATAAAGACAACAGCAAGGGAGGTAAGAACGCCTTTGAATCCCTTTGTGAATTTCAATAACAGAAGAAACTGGATGAGCAGACATAGTCCAAAAAATTTTTGTGATTCTGTCAAAGACAGCATGTTATAAACATGATGAAGGATAGGTTGTCCGACGAGATGTGGAGCAAGCGATGCGTATTCAGGTTGTTGCAGGATCTTTGTGATGGCTGGCGCAACTTCGCTTCTAGGGTCTTCAACTGTGTCCGGGTACGCGCCTAGTTCGACAATTAATCCAAGATGTTTCCCGTCTGGAGAGATGACAGAGTTTTGAAAAAGTTTTTCATTAAGTGCTTTTTGTTTTACTTCATCAAGGTTTATTGTGTCGGCTTTTTTAGATTCAAAAAGCTTGCTGATGTGAATCGTATCATCTTTCCCTTCCATGTATTCAGCGTTTCCAAGCCAGGTAACGTCCTTAACGTATGGCACCTTTGTTTCAAGTTCGCCTGCCAGTTTTTCAAGACTGGTTAAGGATTCTTTGGAAAAAACTTTGCTGGAGTTAAAGACCATAAAGACAAAGTCATCATTACCAAAAAGTTTACGGAATGTTTGGACACGGGAAAGGGACGGATCACCTTGGACAAACCATATGTCTTCCGAGTTGTCGAACGTAAGCTTCTGCATTTGTACTATAAATAATGCAGTACATAAAGACAGAGCACAAACTGTCCGCCAGGGGTGGCGGCATATCAGTAATGCGAGTCGGGAAAATATGGTGTCTGTTGGGGGTACGTAACCGGACATACTGTCCACTCCTTAGGGGGGTGAGTAATACAGGGCAGGAAAACCTGCCCCGTGTGACTTGATCAGGATTGTTTAGAATCTGGCTCGAAGAGTAAGCCCGAATGTTTGCGGATCTCCAGCCTGTCCCAATGCGTAACCAGCGCCGGAATCGAATGCGATTTTTGCGTATTTTTTATCAAATGCGTTTCTGCACCAGGCGATGATGTCAAAGTATTCTGTTTCAAAGCCGACGCGGAAGTTGAATATTTCGTACGGATCCTGTTTGAGATTATTTGCGACATCCCAATAGAATGGACCGGTACCCTGAACTTCAGCTCTGGCAAACAGATCTAACGAACCTGTATTCCATAGGTAATTGAATTCTTTTATTAACGGACGTCGGTATTGGAGCGCGCCGAGGTATGTATAGCGCGGAACGAAAGGAGCCTGATTATCTTTGTAGTCGGTGCTGCCATCTTTATATTTGGTAAACTCAGCATAGGTATAACCAAAGTTTGCCTCAGCAGTCAGGCCCTCGAACAAGATTGCATTTCCTTCCAGTTCAAAACCCATGTTGTGTGACTTACCAGCGTTGCGGATAACTGTGTTTGCATTTGGCAGTGTTGTTGTTACCTGCTGGTCCTCGATTGTGATGTAAAAAGCAGCTGCGTTAAAGTTCACGCGGTTATTGAACCAGGATGTTTTGGCACCGAGTTCATAGTTCCAGCTGTATTCCGGATCAAAGGTTCGGTCACTGGTTTTAAGAAATGCAGTGTTAAAACCGCCGCTTCTATAACCACGGGAGATAGTTGCATAGGTCATAACATCATCAGTCAGGTGATAGGCTATTTGGAATTTTGGAAGCAGGCTGTTGTTGTTAACGCTGTCGTCAAACTTAGTTGCCTGCATCCCATTAAGTTTATTTTCGTAATCTATAGCACTTCTTTCATAGTCAAGGCGCAGGCCGGCTGTCAGGTCTAACTTATCGAATAACGTATACGTTGCTTGCCCGAACACTGCTGTACCCATGGTATCAACAATGGAGTCGGTGTCTGAGGTGACTCCGACTGTCGGAAGCATAACGCCCGGAGCAAAGTCGAGAATAAGATTGTCGTCACGTTCGTGATAGAACCCGTATAATCCGCCAAGCCACTTCCAATTTCCGTTGTCTTTTGGTGATGCAAAACGGAACTCCTGAGTCACCTGACTGTCGTGGAGGTTTTGCTTTGAAGTCATCATCGGTATTGGCATGAAATCCTGATCGTTATAGACTCGATCATCGTAGTGCCGGTAAGAGGTGATAGAGGTGATGGTAAGTGCTTCAGCATCATATTTGGTTCGAAGAGACGTGCCGAAAGAATCCCTCTCATCACTCCCCGAGGTGTCATGTGAGTATCGATGAGGGTCATTCTTAACCTGAGATAAGCGAGTAATCGGGTACGCACCATCATCAATTCTTTCACCATCAACTGTAAGAATGACATCGAGATCCTGCGAAGGCATCCAACGTAGATGAGCACGCCCATTGAGGCTTTTCAGGTTATCGCCGTCTTCGTCTAGATAATCGTTGTGGCTGTAGCCGTCATGTTTCTGATAGTTGCCTGAGAGTCCCAGAAACAGCTTGTCATTAATGATTGGTTTTCTAACATAGAGCTCTGTTTCATAGAGATTGTAGTTACCAAAGCGTTGCGTCAATCCTGCATGAGTTTCATTATCTGGTTCTTTTGTAACAATATTAATGACACCGCCCAGGCTATTTCGACCATACAGAGTTCCTTGCGGGCCTCTGAGAACTTCAATTCGTTCAATGTCATAAAGGTTTGAGTCAAAAGCACCCGAGTTCATATAGCTTACATCATCTACATAGTAACCGACTGCCGGATCGTTGTTGACCGCACCGATACCACGGATAAAAATGAAAGAGTTACTTCTGGAGCCCCAGTTTGAAATAAAAAGGTTTGGTGTCAGTGATGAGAGTTCTTCAATATCGGTGATACCAGAGTCTGTCATTTGCATATCTGAGATGACAGAAATACTGGAAGGAATCTCCTGAACATTTTCAGAACGTTTTTCTGCTGTAACAACTACAGGAGCCAGTTGTAACGGTCTGTCGTTACTTGTGTTCTCTGCCTCAGCTTGCTGTTGTGTACCTGCTTCCTGGCCTTGAGCAGCAAAGGACACAGCGGCGGTTGCAAATACAAGCAGCAATGTTGCAGCGAATAGTTGAATGCGCAAACGCATTAGGGTGGTTGCCATTTATTTTCCCCCTCCATTTTCAAGAGCAATTACGTCAACAAATGATGAAATAAGTTTTGCAAGCTCTTTTGCATTAGTTTTGATTAACATATGCGCACCGTTCAGTTCTTTAAGTTCACAATGCTTAAAGGCGTTGCGCCATAAGCGGGCTTCAGAACGGATGCTCTGTTCTTCCTCATTACGTCCGGCGATATTTATTGCCGGAGTGTTGAGCTTTCTTGTGAAGGTAAAATCGACCATCGCTTTAGTGTCGATCTTGAGTGTGTGCAGATAGTCTTTCTGTTCAGATGCGGTCATGTCTGTGAAGTCGTACTTGTAGACCTCTTTGGAACGAGTCATGATTTCATCATCTGTGCTGGAAAGAATGGCTTTAAGGCCGCCTTTTATTTCCGGTGGAGGGCTTGAGATAATGATAACTCCGGCAGCAGGAGTACCTTTTTCTTCAAGCAGTTTGGCAAGGGCATAAGCCGCGTGGCCGCCGAATGAGTATCCGACGATAAACAACGGAGTATCCTGTTGTTTTTCGGAAAGAAGCGGCACAAAGTGTTCTGCTATTTGAGGGATGGACTCAAACGGTTTTCCGCTGTTACCGTGTCCCGGCATATTTGCTGCTGATATAGCGTAGTCAGCCGGCAAAAGGTCGCTCAGTTCACGATACATTGTTGGATTACCGCACGCGTACGGAAGGCAGAATAGTTGGGCTACCGGATATTGGCGGTAAGTCAGATTAACAATGTCGGCTTCTTTTTCCTCGGTCTCTTTTTGGGTGGAAAGCATGTGTTCAACGATTGAGCCAACAGTTTGGTATTCAAATGCTTCCTTGAGACCGAAATTAATGAAGCCTTCTTTTTTCATGCGCATGATGAGACGCATTGCTTTGAGAGAGTCGCCGCCTATTTCCCAGAAGTTGCTATTAAGACCGATGCCGGTGACTCCGAGTACTTCTTCCCATATTTCCGCAACTTGAATTTCCAATTCTGTCTCTGGTTTTGCAGAATCATCTGTTATTGCACCAGCTTCAATTGTCACTTTAGGCAGTGACTTTTTGTCCAGTTTTCCACTTGGGGTGCACGGCATTGTCTCCAGATGCTCAAAGTGGACCGGAATCATGTATTCCGGAAGGGTCTCGGCAAGATGGGTGCGAAGTTCTTTGGGGGGAATCTGTCCATTCGTACTTGTATAGAAGGCAACAAGTGCAAGGCTGTCTGCAGTATCTTTTTGCGGAACAACAACTGCTTCTGCAACCTGTCCATGCTCACGTATGGTGTTTTCAATTTCACCGGCTTCTATTCTGTAGCCACGCAGGTTGATCTGATGGTCGTTACGACCAAGGAATTCGATATTGCCGTCATTCAAGAGACGTACAACATCACCTGTACGATACAGTAAATCACCTTCAGGCCCATATGGGTTTTGTATAAATGCCTCAGCGGTTTTTACTGCGTTGTTGTAGTAGCCGTTGGTGACACCTTCCCCACCGATGCAAAGTTCACCCGGTACTCCAATCATACAATTTTTCAGGTCATCATTCATGATGTAAATCTGAGTGTTATAGACGGGTTTTCCGATAGGCACAGTATGAAGTTCAACAGTGTTTTTCTCTGTTACCGAAATTGGGAAGAACGTGGATGCAACTGTAGTTTCTGTCGGACCGTATTCATTGATGAACCCGTGTGTAGGGTAGTATTTAAGCCACAAATTAAGGTCTTTTGTGTTAATCAGCTCGCCCCCCTGCATGACTCGCATACCGTCGCGCATTGGAAGATGTTCCTTGGTCAGGTATTCTCTGGCGTTTGCCAACAGTGAGAAATGTGACGGGGTAACGTTCAGAAAAGTGATTTCACGTTCGCTGATAAAGCGGAGCAGACTTTGAACATCCTTTGTCTTTTCTTCAGAAAGGATATGCAGCGAAGCTCCGGTAAGGAATGGCACCCAATTACTGGTAAGAGTCATGTCAAATGCATAGGAAGTAACCAGTGCAAGACGTTCCTCTTCTCTGATATTGACTTCCATTTTCACCCAATGGAGGAAGTTTACTATATTTCTATGGGTAACCTGAACTCCTTTAGGTTTTCCAGTAGAGCCGGAGGTGTAAATCATGTAGGCGAGATCGCATGTAGATACTTCTGGGAGTTCAATGCCCTCGCTTTGTTCTTTTAAGCTGTTGAGAGTAACGGTTTTATCTTTGATGGATTCAGGAATACTTTCTGTATCTGCTCCTTCATCTAACAAAATGACATGTTTAACATGCTTCAGCGCTCCCTCAAGACGCGGCAGATGGGTTGATTGCGTAAGCAGTACCGGTGCCAGAGAGTCTTCTAGAACATAGGCAATACGATCTGAAGGGTAGTCGATGTCAATTGGCAGGTATGCAGCGCCGGCTTTGAGTACACCAAACTGGCCGGTGAGCATTTCGAGACTGCGGCTGGTAAACAGAGCAACAAAGTCATCATTGCCAATATTAAGTGAGGTGAGGCAGCGGCCTATTGCCGCAGCTTGCTCATTGAACATGCTATATGTAAGGGTGTTACCTTCAAAGGTCAGCGCTTCTTTATCCGGAGTTTTTCGAACCTGCTCTTCGATCAGTGCATGCAGGGTGGCATCCGGGAAAGAAGTCTTCGTATTATTGATTTCTCCCATGAGCTTTCTGTGGTGCTCTGGAATAATCTCTTCACCGGTAAACTTCTGCGCTGCATATTCAGAAGATTTTGCTTTCACCAACTGGGTGAGCAGGATTTTGTACTGGCTTGAAAGGATTTCAATGAAATCTTTGTCAAAAATGTCGCGGATAAAGTTCCAGTTAAAGTAGAAGGTATCCGCACTATGCTTACGTTCTCTGAAATCATAGATAACAAGGTCAATGTAGGTGCCCGGTGCTCCGGTTCTGAATTCCGGTGTGTCCAGCATAATCTTTTGCATTTCGCTCACTTCACCGTTGTACATCCCGATGGAATTACTGAAGATGATAGAGCTCATGGACGTAGCGCGGAGTCCTTCTCGTTCGAATAGTTCTCGCGAGAGCTCAATGGAGGAGACTGGAACTTCAAGCAAGCGTCGTGTGAATTCTTCTGCTTTTTGCGCGATCTGAATAAGCGGTTCTTCGAAGTAAGTCTGGAGGCGCACAGGGAAGATGTCGATGAACGTGGCAACTGTCTTACGGGCACCGGCGAAATATTGTTCGCGGTTGAAGACAGGCATATTGATGATCAGGTCATCTTGATGGCACCAGATACTCATTAGTTTGAAGTATGCGGCAAGCAGGAGAGAGTTCAAAGAAACTTGATTTTCCATTGCTACAGCATTCAGGGCTTCGATAATTTCTGGTTCGATTTCCTGATAGAATGTATCGAACTGAACTTTTTCCAGTGTTGCTGGATTCTGCTTAAAAGGAAGTACTGCTTTTGGTGGAAGATTTTTAAAAATATCCAGCTGGAATTCCAGTGCATTTTTGTACTCAGCAGTACGCTGGCGGAGTTGCTCAACACGAACATAATCTCCAAAGGTCATAGACGCTTCAGGAAGTTCATGCGGTTCGTTGCGCAGCATTTTATCATAGGTATTGAAGAGTTCTTCAAACACCTGCATAAAGCTGAAACCATCAATAAGCAGATGATCGATGTTGATCATGAAGACATGTCTCTCGTCATTGACTTTCAGCAGTTCGCAGAAGAAAAGCGGGAATTGTGAAAGATCAAAGCGGTAATCGTTGTGTTCAAGGCCTCTATTGAGGATAAATTGACGCTGCTCTTCAACAGATTTACCTGAGATGTCCAGATATGAAGTGTGCACTTCCGGCACCGTGTTGAGTGATTTCATTCTTGGGCGGTTATCTTCTTCATCAATGACAGAGCGAAGAACTGGATGTCTGCTGACAACGTAGTTGAGTGCTTTGTCGAACAACTCAAGGTTCATTTTACCAGTGAGATTGGTTTTGAGGAAAATATAGCAGCTTAAACCGCTCGGCTCATTGCGGACGAATCCTTTACGATGAAAGTAGAGAGTTTCCTGAAAATGCATCAGCGGGAAAATGTCGTATTCCTGTTCTTCAGTGTTTTTAGAGAATACGTGCCCGTTAAGGTAATTGGCCATTTGTCTGATTGTGTTGAATTCAAGGAACTCTTTTTCAATAGGAACTTCTTTAAAAACCTTTTTGATTTCTTCTAAAAGGGTGAGCAGTTCAGAAATGGAGTCCATACGCTTTACAAGGTTTTCAGTAACGCCGATTGTGTCTGGTTTAGCCTCAAGTTGCTCCGCGACAATTTTAAGAATGATAGATTCAAGTTCGTTTTGTGGTGGTTCAATACTGAAGTCGCGGTTCTTGAAATAGGCAACTTGTGCTGCGATAGTCTGATACATGTAGCAGAAGTTACTTTCCATTTTTGCCTGATATGTTTCCTCGAGCAGACCCTGAATGCGCATGGCGCGGATGGAGTCTGCACCGAGTTTGAACATGCTTTTGTTAGGTGTAAGGTGACTTGTTTCAAGCTCGAGGATTTCCTGCCAGACGTTGCGCACAATGGATTCATGATCCAGTGCAGAGTAGTCGATCCCTTTATTCTGGGCGGTGAGCATGGCATCAGTCTCTGCAGTTTTTCCGTCAAATGAGCCATCAAGAAACGCCTGTGCTAATGCAGAACGGATCACTTTGCCGCTTGATGTGCGCGGGATTTCACCTTGTGTGACAGGGATAAAGTGATCAATAGGGAACCCAGCAAGGTTACTTACATTTTCACGGAGAGCCGTAAGTGTCTGCGGGGTATTTTCTGCAGAAAGTTCTTTTTTATTTTTTACGTAAAAAAGAAGAACTTTTTCTTTTCCCAATTTTTCATCATATGCGCCGCATACTACTGCCAAGCGGAATTTCTCTTCGTGTCCAAGGAGAGCTATTTTTTCCACATCAGCAGGGTAATAATTCTGTCCGTGAATAACGAGAATCTCTTTCTGGCGTCCTACTATGCATGCCTCATTGTTTTCGGTCATGAAGCCCATGTCACCGGATGAGAACCATGAATCGTGGAAGGCTGCAGTATTAGCATCAGGATTTTTTTCATACGCATTTACGACGTTTTCACCCTGAATTTCAATAAGGCCAACACGGTTTGCAGGAAGTTCGTTTCCTTCTGTGTCAACAATTCGTAGACGGCAGTGCGGCACAGAGGTTCCAACGCAAGCGAACTCTGCGGTATGTTCAGAAGGAGTTTTTTCATATTCGATGACACCTTCAGAGATCATTTTTTTGCGATTAATTAGGAAAGATTTGAGCTGATCGCCGCTGCGTGTGCAGCAGGCGACAAGAGTGGTCTCGGTCAGGCCGTAACCCGGCATGAGCGCCAGTTTGGGAAAGTTCATGGATTCGAGTTGGTCTTCAAGTTTTTTGCAGGAAGCAATAGAGACCATTTCTGCACCCATGATGAAAGATTTAATGCAAGAAAGGTTTAGCTCGGGGAGTTTGTCTTTTTTTAATCCGATGTAGGCGGCAAGGTGCTCAATGCCAGTGTTAGTGGAAGATGTCAGTGTAGCCCTATGCTCATGGATTTTCTGCATCCACAGGAAAGGACGCTGGGCAAATTGGAACGGATCCATTTTTACCTGATTGATACCGGCATATAATGGCATAAGGTGGCAGCCGAATAATCCGAAGTCATGGAAATACGGTAACCACGAGACAAGAGTGTCTGTGTTGTCGACTCGCTCGATGTCAATAAGGGCCAGAATGTTTGCTATCAGGTTACGGTGGGTCAGGCGGGCACCTTTCGGCATACCAGTGCTGCCGGAAGAAAATTGGAGCACGGCCAACTCATCGAATTTTGCACGGTAAAAATCGGGCTCATTACTATCTGTAAGGCGGGCTGCAGACAAAATATCTTCAGAAGCCAGTAATGTTCCACCTTGCTCTGCCAGTGCTGTTTTTAGAGTAGAGAATGTGCGGTCATTGTGTGAGTCGGATACAACTGGCGCTTGCAGCAGTTGCTGTACGCCGAGGACTTTTTGCACTTCCATAGATGCATCATTCGGCGTTCTTACATGTGCAAGTGGCACAGGGATGATACCAGTAAGCAGGCATCCCCAGAATAGGTTCAGAAAGTTTTTGGAAGATTCAACTGCCAGCAACAGATGGTCTTTCGGTTTCAAACCTTTTTGGTAAAGTGTTTTACCTACCTGAGTTGCTTCCCGCAGAAGGTCTGCGTAGCTTTGGAATTGTTCTCCTGTACCGTCCCGGTCAACGTGGTAGATGCCTTTATCCGGAACTGTCAAAGCAGTTCTTTCTAGAATATCAATTAATGATTCTTCTAGTGGTTCACTAATCATTTTATAGGCTGTTGTCATTTCATCATCCTATGCTTTGTTAAGAGGTTGCTAGGTGCTAAAAAAGAAACGCAGTACTCGTGTAGGCGATATACGCCGCCAGAATAGCGATTGTTAGCATACAGACCAGAAGTTTTGCGGTAGTCGCCCATGAGCCAAGCTCTGTTTTTAGAGCAACAATGGTTGCAAGACAGGGGAGATAGAGGTTGGAGAGAACAATAAAAGCCAATGCTCCCTGAGACGTGATGGCTTGGCGGACTGCTTCGATAACTGCCTGCTGATTTCCGGCATCGACAGAGAACAGGACAGCAAGTGTGCCAGCAGTAGTTTCCTTGGCAACAAAGGAGCTGAGCAACGCAACAACAAAGCGCCAGTCAAAACCAAGAACTGCACCGACAGGTTCCAAAAATTTTCCAAGTTGGAAGAGATAGCTGTGCTGGAGATTGCCCTCAGGGAAGTAGCTTACTGCCCAGACAATGATCATTGCTGCATAGATGAATCCGGCAGTACTGCGGGCAAACAGTTCAAGTCTGGTGCGTACCCCGCTGAAGATAGTTTTGAAATTTGGTTTATGATAGAGCGGTAACTCCATTATCAGCCCGGAGGTATGTGTAGTCGGCAGGCGTTTATGCAGCAACTTGGCTATTGAGCATGCCAGAATGATATTCACTGCTGTTACACTGAGAATAATCTTGATTGCCGTTGCTGGTGGGAACAGTGCGAAGGCAAAGAGAAATGCGACACCGGTCTGACCTGAACAGGGAAGAAACGGCAGCATGCATAGACTGATAAAACGCTGTCGTCTGGTTGCGATTACTCTGCTGCCGGCTATTGCCACTGTATTGCAAAGCATCCCCATGAGAAGGGGAATGGCTGCTTTTCCATCAACGCCAAGCCTGCTCAGCATTGGATCCATAAGGTATGCCACTCGGGCAAGGTATCCTGTATCTTCAAGAAAATGAAAGATTGCGTAGATAAATCCGATGATACTGAGCAGAGCCAATACCCAGCCTGTTGCAGGAATTAGAGCCGTTGCTACAAGATTTCCTGCCATTCCCGGCCACATGGCCTTTATCTGAGGCCCTGCAGAAAGAGCTGTCATTAATGCCAGTCCACCGGTGCACATGCCAAGAATGACACCCAACAGGCAACCTGCAGGGATAACCAGAAAAGCTATGATTCGGCCCCAGACTGGGTGAAGGAACAGTTTGTCCCATTTATCTGTTGGGCTGGCGTGGTCTTTGATAATATTTACAGACTCGTCGCAGACGTGCTCAATCCATTGTTGACGAGCCAGATAGACAGCGTTTGTTTCTTTTGGAGTGATACCTTTTTTGAGCTTGTTGTATGTTGCAAGATCTACAGATGTAAGCTCGTGTTGCAGCCTGTTATGTAAACTCTTGTCTTGTTCAATAATTTTTCCGGCTGTCCACAATAACGGTTTAGGAAAAGAAGAATGCTCAGTAAGCTTAAGAGCTAACTTTTGTACTTCTTCTGAAATTATTGCAGGAGTGCGCAGGGCAGCCTGTCCAAGGTCAAGGGTATGAAGACTCGTAAGCAAGTCATTCATGTTTTGCTCTTGAGAAGTCCCGATAAGGGGGATAACCGGCATACCAGTGGCCTTGGACAAGGCTTTTGCTGAAACCGCGTAGCCTTCCTGCTCTGCGACATCCATCATATTGAGGGCTATGATGATTGGCAGGTTAAGCGTCAGCATCTCTGCAACAAGATATATACTGCGCTCAAGACTTGCGGCGTTCACAACAGCAACAATTGCATCTGCTTCTCCAGATAAAAGATAGTCTCTGGTGATTTCTTCTTCGAGTGAGTTGGCCGTTAGGCCGTATGTTCCCGGAAGGTCAACAAAGTTGTAGGTGCAGCCCTTATGGTCGACTGTGCCTTCTTTTTTATCCACAGTTTTTCCCGGCCAGTTTCCTACCCGTTGTTTCAGTCCGGTCAGTTTATTAAAAATTGTTGATTTGCCAGTGTTAGGTTGGCCTGCAAATGCAATAGTTACCGGACGAGAAAGCGAAGACAAAAGGTTATCGGTTTGAGGCAGTAGTTCAAGGTTGCCGGTAGCAGATTGTATTGTATCTGGTTGGACTAACACGTTAGGCCTCCACTGGTGCTATGATAAAAGAGTTTGCAACGCTGCGGGCAACTGCGATCCGTGTGTTGCGGGCAGAGATAACAACTGGTCCCCGGCGCGGGATGTATAGAAGTGTTGCCTGCACTCCGGGAAGCAGGCCGATAGAAGCTGTTTTTGCCATATCTTCAGTTGAACTCGTTGATTTAAAAAGAAATTTTTGTCCTGGAGCAAGCGCAAGAAGTCCCTCTGGGGCTTTTTTCTTTTTTATGTGTGGGAATAAAATAAGGTGCAGGCCTGTAATAGACAGAATGACAAAGAAAATCTGGAACGGGATTTTTAAGAACTCACCCAGAGTTTCATTTAACCAGCCCAGTCCTGTTTTTTTCATCAGGAGGGCATCATAATCGAGCTTTTGGGAAATGACCTGCCCGTTCATCGCATTAATAGTCAGAAGAGTGAAAGTAGAGTTGTCTGCTACAATGTAGTGCTGCCTTTCAGGCTGATAACGTAGCTCCATATGTTCAGGAGAACCATATGCACCTGAAGCTATTCTATCAGCAACTTGCTGGATTGAAAGGCTAGTTGCAGAGGGATTGGATGAGTCCACAACAGGTTTAACGCTGTATAAAGACGGGAGGATGATAAGTTCAAACACCCAAAGTATCGTAAAAATAGCAATATATATTCCGAGCCATTTATGAAGAAAACGGGACCATTTGAGTAGAGTAACTTTCATATGCTTGCCTGTCGTTTGTTTGAATGTGAAAATCATTATCAGTCTTTTCCCGAAGCGAACTTAAGCGAATGAAATAGGGTTTACTAATATTTGCGGTTAGTTTTTTTATATTTGGGTTTCTTTTTTAAATAGAAAAACGGGGAACCAATCTTACGATTGAGTTCCTTTTTTTTGTTTTAACTTTTTGAAATATCGTTATTTGTTCCCTTTTAGGAACGTGCATTTATGAAATCTAGAAATGGCTGAACAATAGAAAATCTTTCGTAAGAATTATTGACACTAGATTAGAAATTAGTGATTTGCTGTCTTTTGAAAATGAAAATCGTTTCCAATATGCGGTCGGATTGTTCTGAAAGATTGGAGGGGAGTCGAATGCATCTGGATATTGATGAAGCGGGAGATACTGAGGACATTGAGTCGTCAAAATCGCAAATTGTCTGGTGCAGTGAAGCCTTAATGCCTCGGTTATCAATTAATGCAATTCATATATGGATGCAGGAGTTTGCACAGGTTCAGTTTTGTCCATCGTGGTTTAATGTTTTGGATCATGATGAGAAGGCACTTGCGAAGGAATATGTAACACCGGAATTGTATGAGCGGTATGTGATAGCACATTTTTTTGTACGCAAGGTTCTGGCCCGCTACCTCAATTGTTCACCGGAGCATGTGTTTTTATACAGAGGTAGGTACGGCAAACCGATGCTCGGCAATGATCAGTTATCCTTTTCGATTTCTCATACGGATAAGCGGGTACTGGTTGCTGTAAGTGCTGACAGTTCTATTGGGATTGATGCAGAAGAAATTGGTGATATTCCTGAATGGGAATTGATAGCACGGCGCTGGTTTTCCCGTGAAGAATTAGAATGGCTTTTTGCACAGCCGGATATTCCCGAGGCATTTCTACATTGCTGGGTCAGACGCGAAGCCTTGCTTAAGGCCCATGGTGCAGGATTTGAGTTGCCTTTTGAGAGGATAAGAATGCCGACTTGTTCAGGCTGTGCTCAGGTTCTTTTGGCGCAGGAACACTTTGTTATAAAAAATGTAAATGTGCATTGCGCTCCGGCCGTTGCGCAATGGGTGTGCGCTTTGGCGTATCGATTGTAACTGGGAGAGAATAACGTGAAGTTTAATTCTGTATTGGATTGTGTTGGTTCTACACCGTGCTTGGAAGTAAGTTTAGAAAACGGGGTAGTATTTGCGAAGGCGGAGTTCATGAATCCTGGAGGCTCCATTAAAGACCGTATAGTAGCCAGAATCGTCAGACAGGCTGAAGAGAGTGGGCGCTTATATCGCGGTATGAAAGTGGCAGAGGCAACTAGTGGAAATACAGGTATTTCGCTCGCAATGGCCGGTGCGGCAAATGGCTATGATGTGACAATTTTTATGCCGGAAACTGCCAGTCTAGAACGCAGGAATATGCTGAAGCTACTCGGGGCGACAGTTGAATTGACTCCTGCTGAAGACAGTGTGGGGGGGGCGGTAGCTGCTCTAGAACAGTTCAAGGTGGCATATCCAGATGTATTTGTCGTAAACCAGTTTGTTAATAAAGAAAATATTGCTGCTCATTATTACGGTACGGGTACTGAAATTTGGGATGACCTTAACGGAAGGATTGATTGCTTTGTAAGCGGGATCGGGAGCGGTGGAACACTTATGGGGGTAGGTTCTTTTTTGAAAGAACAAGCGTCTCACGTAACAGTGTTTGCTGCCGAGCCTAAGGGAGCATCTGCCTTGTTAGGCCACACTGAAGGCCATCACTGCATTGAAGGGATCGGTGACGGCTTTCTTCCTGAAATTGTTGATCCCAATTTGGTAGATGGAATTTTTGAAATTTCTGATGCTGACGCCATTGATCAGGCATTACGTCTTGCACAGACTCACGGTGTTCCGGTTGGGCTCTCATCCGGTGCAAATTTGGTTGCTGCTAATAGGATTCTGGCTGAACATCCTGACTGGAATGTCGTTACTATTCTTCCAGATCGGGCAGAACGTTATTTTAGCACTCCGATGTTTTCGAGGGTTGCATAATGAAGATTTCAGCATTTTTTTTAAGGGCAGTAATGACGGGCTTGTTTCTGCTTTTAGGTACTGTTTTTGTGATTCCTGCCCTTGCAATTACCGGCAAAGAAATAGCTTTGAAAGTTGATGCGGTAGACTCAAGCAGGAGTGGAGAGCAGGATATTATTATGGTTGTAAAGCGCAATGATGAAAAGCTTGTCAGAACCATGCATATAAAGAAACTGCGTGGTAACGATTGCGAGAAGCAGTTAATTTTATTTTCTGAGCCTAGTGATGTGCGCGGTACTTCATTTTTAACATGGGGGTACAAAGATATTAAACAGAATGATGATATGTGGGTGTACATGCCCGAAGCTGCACTTGTGCGCAGAATTAGCGGTGGAGGGAAAAAAGGTGCCTTTATGCGGAGTGATTTTGCTAACGAGGATATCTCCAGACGCGAAGTTGACGATGATAAACATGCGCTTGTAGGAGAGGAGGAGCTATACGGAGTGGAATGCTATGTGGTTGATATGGTACCGGTACAAACGGATAATACCAACTATATGAAGCGAAGAGTTTGGGTTCGGCAAGATATTTGGCTTCCTTCCCGCATAGATTATTACAACAAATCAGGTGCAGTGATTAAGCGTGCAATTTTTGGTGGCTATAAACAGATTGAAGGTATCTGGACGGCAACAAGACAGCTGATGAAATCAATGCAGCGGGGAACACAAACGTTACTTGAGACTCGTAAGGTTCGATACAACACTGCTCTTAAAGAAGAAATATTCTCATATGCTGTGTTGAAGAGATAATCATGCGCAGAGCTGTTTTTTGTTTAGTATGTTTTTTGTTGATGTGCAGCTCAGCTGTTGCCGAGATAACTGGTGATCCTTTTGCCGAGAGTGAAGCGTTTGATGTCATTCCGGTTGAGTCGGACAGGAAACAGTTGATACAGATTGGAGGCTATATGGAATCCCGTAATCAGCTTGCTGTGCGGGATTTTTCAATGCCTGTGTCTGTATTGCAGCGACTTTCTCTGGGATTTTCAGCTTCAAAAGAGGATGTAAATCTTTTTGCCAGTACGTACCTTGAGCAGGAATTGGCAGCTTTTACATGGAAGAACTCAGATTATAAGGTGTGGGATGTTCGGCCAAGAGAAATATATGTTGAGTATGATAAGCCTGGACTAAATTTGTTTATCGGAAAACGCTTTATGCGTTGGGGTTCTGCTGACGGCATTAACCCTCTTGATGTTGTGAACCCAGTGGATGTGGTTGACCCAATCAGCACAGGGCGCTCCAATACTCGAACCCCTGTTTTTATGAGCGGATTAGAAGTGGTTCAAGGAGATTGGAGCATAGAAGCTGTTTTTTTGCCTGTAGCTGCGGTTCAGGGAATTCCTTTGTACGGAACTCCTTGGGAACCTGAGGCGATCAAAGCATTACGTGAAATGGAGCGTGCCGGTTGCAGCGTAGACGTGCAAGATGGAAATGAGCCGGACAGATGGTTTCAGCAGGTAGAGTATGGGGTACATATATCTACAGTGCTCAAAGGCGTTGATTTGGAAGGAGTCTTTTTCCACGGATATGAAAATTCACCAGTCTGGCAGTCTGTAGCCGGTGACCGTGGAACTGTCGTATTCCCGGAGTATAAGGAGTTTAGTGCCTTAGGTTTTATTTTTGCTAAAGGGTTTGAGAAAAACACGCTTCGTGGAGAATTTGCTTATAAGCCTGACTATCCCTGTGTGTTAAATGATTCCTGCATGCCCGGCAGAGTTGATTTGTTTCAGGCAGTTCTCGGATGGGATTATGATATTGACGGAATATATTATTGTAACCTGCAGGTATTTGGTGAAGGATATGGCATTGGAAGCAGGCACGAGTTCTACCGTCATGGGGTAACCTATTCAGTTAATGGTACTTGGCTTGCCGATACGTTGACCGTTGGAGTACGGGGACAAATATACACAGACGGTCAAGGTGCACAAACAGAACTCTTTGCTGATTATGTCATAACGGATAATTGGAATCTTTACAGCGGGATTATGTTATGGTCAGGAGCTCCAGACTCGTTTCTTGGCCAGTATGGTGACAACGATTTTGTGTACTGTACCTTGCGATATTCATTTTAATCTTCCCCATGTTAGGTGTGGGTTGCTGTTGGATAAAGTTGACTTCCTGCTGGAAGTTATATTGGGGTGCCAAGTTGTTGATTGAGTACAGCTGTCTGGTACTGCTTTGGCCGAACTCCGAATTCTTCTGTGAATGCTTTTGTCAGGTGGCTGGGGCTGGAAAAACCGCATTCATAGGCTACGTCTGTTACGCTACTTGCACCGTCTTCAAGCATTTTGCGTGCGCATTTTAAGCGTTCACTCCGTAATACTCCAAAAACAGTATCCCCAAAGACATCTCTAAAAGTTTTATTAAGCTGTGTTTTATTCATACCGACCCTTACTGCCAGATCGAGCAGGCTAGGAGGGGTTACCATATCTTCCATAAGGATTTTCCTGGCAAGGTAGGCCCGATGCATATGGTGGCGCTTATTGCATTTGTTTTTTAGCAGATTGGAATTAAGTTGCGTAACTTGCTGATAGATAAGCTCCATTTTTTTGTATTCCAGAAACAAGTCGCTCATTTCTTTATTAGGGGGACACTCCAATATCTGCTTTAACGTTAAGCGGATCGGAAGGGGCAGCGGCGTGTCTTGCAATACACTCGGGGCATTGTCTCCTTCGAAAATGTGCTTCAATTTTGATTGAAGCGGGCATCCTGTGGCTGTTGTCAGGCGTTGCAGATTTTCGGGCGCAATCTGAAGTTCAACTAACTGCAGTGGACTATTGGGCTTGGCAATTGAGTACCCGTTGCATAGAGGAAGATGCAGAACTGCTCCGGTACCTTCATGTAGCTGAGTGTAAATAGTTTTTCCGTTGTTGGCAGTTGCAAAAATTTGTACCCCCCCGGAAATACAATACATAAATTCAACAGGTGCATCTGCGGTTTTAAATGCAAATGTCTTGGGCTTAGAGCTCGGGGCAAGAGTATGCACGATCAGCTTGATATCGGTTAGTATGCACGACCCTAAGGGGTGCGAAGTCGATAACGCAGGAATCCAATTTTGTAGACAGCCCATCCAAGTAACCTCCCTTCATGTTTATTTTCTTGAAAATGAGAGGGAATCCAGCCTCATTTGTAAGTATATAACGACGTCTGTAAGTACTCACTTTATTCTTGTGCAAGCAGTGTAATTTCTTGTTGTATATTGAAAATGGAAGTCGTTATCAACTGGAAAGTTATATTTTATTTAAGAATTGACCTGAGTTGGTTGGAATGATGGCGGTAGCTCAGCTATCAGTCGGAGCAACTGACAGAATATGTCGAGGGGTAGCTTTGTGTGCAGTAATGCATAAAAATATAATATAAAAGGTGGGTTAGCGAATGATGTGAGGATGTGATGTGTTGTCTTTTAAAAAATATTTATCTGCTATTACATCCGCTTCGATGAACTCGAGTGAAGCGGATGTAATATAAGCAGAACTAACGTGATGTACTTTATTTGAAAGTCCTCACTTGCTATACATGGGCAAGTTGCTGGATTCTACTCTCAGAGGACTTTTTTTTTATGTTTCAGGACTCATGGTTGGTTTGAGATAATTGAGTAATCATGCGCAGTGCATTTTGTGCACTGCCTTTTACCTCAGCATAGGCAAGTGCCTTATTAAAAAAAGACTTTGATTTTTTCAGCTGCTTCAAGTGCATGAAGCATTGACCAATAAGGTAATAAGCCATTCCTTTTTTCTTAGTCTTGTTGGCGGCAAGCGTTAAAGGAGTAATTGCTTGCTCGTATTGGCAGGATCGGTAAAGAAGTTTTCCAAGCTCCATATTGTTTTTTACATTGTTTTCCAGTGCCACTGCTTTTTGAAGTGCTATGATCGCTTTCTTTGAGTCACCGCTACGTTCGTAGGCAATAGCAAGCAGCATGTTTTGTGATGCAGTTATTGGTGAGGGAATCTTTTGTATTGTTTTGCAAGCTAGCAATGGCGCATCGATTTGTAGATAAATTCGTGCCAGCCTAGTCTGTTCCGAAGCTGTGGGCGCAGTAATACTGTAAGCAACCTGTAGTGTGCTTGCGGCTTTTTTTAATGCATCTGTCCGAAGATATGCTTCGGCAAGTAGCTTCCAACTTTTTGCTTTGTTTGGAGCGTTAGTGATAAGGCGTTGCAGTGCATTGATGGCCTCTTTCCAATGCTCTAGTGCCAGTTCAATATGCGCATACAGCGTAAGTGTTTCTGCAATTGATGGAGAAACTTTATTTGATAGAATAGGAAGAATAGCGGTACGGGCTTTCGCATACTTAGTAGCTTTGTAGAAACAGGCAGCTGCTTGGTAGTGATTTTGTCGCCAGTCTTCTGTTCTTGATTTGCTATTCTTATTAGAATCTTCTTTTGCCAGTCTGGCTGCCTTGATGAAGCATTCAGCAGCACCGGAATATTGTTCAATATAATAGAGTGCAATGGCTTTGTTTCGCATTAGTCCAGCATGTGCAGGATAGAGTTTTGTCCCTTTTGAAAAAAGAGTAAGCGCTTTTTTAGGCGCATCTTGATATATAAATGCATTGCCGGCAATGAGCAGTGCATGAATAGGCGGGGTTTTTCTGGAAAGAATTGGTTCCAGCAGCGTTACTGCCTTGGCAGGTTGATCTTTTTGCAGCGCTTCAAGAGCTGCGTTGAGAATATAGGCATCTCCCTGTCCTGCAATGGCTTGTTGTCCCAGTGGGATTGTAAGAACAAACAATGTTAAAAGTAGCTGTGTTGCTATTTGGTACATAAGAACTCCAATGGAAGCGACACCAGTACAGCTACAGGTTTTCCGTGTAATCGCGCAGGCTTGAATCGCCATCTTGAAACAGCTTTTAACGCTGATTTACCAAAAATATTTTTAAACTCGCCGTGTTGTACTTCCGCTTTATGTACGCTTCCGTCGGCAGCAACGATCATTTGGATTGTGAGCTTTGTTTCCAGTCGTTTCCTTTCCGCCCTATGCGGATATGACGGTGGCGGTGTGAATATCGGGATGGGGGGCTCGTCTACTTCTCCCAGCGAAAACAGGCTGTTTTGTTTTGGAATAGAAATGGCTACTGCTGTTGCCAGATTGGTTGCTATATCTAAATTCAATAGCTCCGGCTGAACAGGCACTACAGGCGTTACTTGAATCTCCATTGCTGCTGTCGGTATCTGAGGTGGAGGTGGTGGCTCGGGGTGTTCTTCTTCAGGCGGTGTTTCTTCCGGTTCCTCTTTTTTAGGAAGGTCACGCAAAGATACCGGAGACGTAAAACGGAATATTGAGTCCGGTTTAACTTCCTGTTTTAGCAATACTGGAGCAAGGATAAGCATTACTGCAAAGGCAACTGCACAAATGCCGGCAAATGCAAACTGCAGATGGCATCGAGGAGGTCTAATCATGCCGGATTCCTTGCAGCAACACTAAGGTTTGCAGCTCCGGCTTCTCGGCATGCATCCAGAACTTTAATAAGCAGTCCGCTTTTGCATTCTTTATCAGCAGCGATAACCACTGCCCCCTCTGGAGTTTCTGCCAGAAAACGGTTCATATATCCTCTTATTGAACGCACGTCATATATTTTTCCTTCTATCCACACTTCATTGCTTTGGGTTATACCTATAACGAGGCTTGTGCTTTCATTAGTTACAGCCGTGTTTGCCATAGGACGGTTTATTTCCACACCGGCTTCTTTCACAAAGCTCGTTGTGACGATAAAGAAAATGAGAAGAATGAATACCATGTCGATCAATGGGGTCATATTCAACTCAGTCTGTTTATTACGAAGCCTCAAAGATCTGATGTTAGCCATTGGAATTACTCCGTGACGTTATATAAAGAGGTTTGGTATCGCGTTCAAACGTTACGTTTATATAGCTGAGATAGTTATCAATACGGTATTTAAGTTTGGCAACCCGTCGTTGCAGCATGGTCACTGCAAGGTAGCCGGGAATAGCCACAAGAAGCCCGCATTGAGTAGTGATGAGTGCCTGCGAAATTCCATAAGCCAGCCCGCGGGCATTCCCTGCGCCGAATTCCGAAATAGTCGTAAAGGTACTGATCATCCCTATTACCGTGCCCAGTAGACCAAGCAACGGTGCTGTTGCTGCAAGGACGGCGATGGTTGTGACTCCCTTGCCTAATTGAGCAGAGCATGCGTCACGTAATGTGTCCATAACTGCATGATTAACGGTGTCATCTTCACATCGTAGCGTTGTGAACTGTTGGGCCAGGTAGTATTGCCAATGCCACTCCGGTGGCGGGTTGTGTTTCAGTTCCTGAACAGATCGTTCTGCGTTATGGAATTGAATCAGTTTGCATAGCTTTGCCAGTATGATCCACCACATGATAAAACCCGTGAGGAGAATGGGCAGCAAAACAAGTCCGCCAGCTGTGAGTTGTTCTAATAATAGTGAATATAGCTTCATGGGTTATCTCTCATTCAGAATAGTCGCGATCAGAGCAGTTCCTTTTTCTTCCATTTCAGTAACAATCCGGTCTACGCGGCTGTTGAGGATATGATGGAGCAACATGATCGGGATTGCTACAGCAAGCCCCAGTTGGGTTGTGACTAGTGCTTCAGAAATACCGCCTGAGAGCATATGTGGATCGCCGGTTCCGAAGAGCGTGATGATCTGGAAGGTGTTAATCATGCCCGTTACAGTACCCAGCAGACCGAGCAGTGGGGCAACTGCTGCCAGAGTTTGCATTGTGGGGAGGAACCGTTCTAGGCTGGCAAGTTCTGCCAGCAACGCTTCCTGCATACCTTTTTCCAATGCGGCAGTGCTTCCGTGACCTTTTTTGAGGGTTGACCAGAGCACCCGTCCTGTAGGGGTGTTTCGTTTGCTAAGCTTTTGGTAGCAGGAATCCCAGTCTTGTTTTTGTATAAGCTCAAGAATTTCAGAATGTTCTGATGGTGAAAATCTCTTTGTCCTGCTGAGAGTGAAAAAGCGTTCAAGTGCCAGAAGTAACCCGATGAGACCTATGCCGAGAATTGGCCATACCAACATGCCGCCGTCAGAAATCTTGGTCCAGAGGTCTTTATCTGCAACATAACGGATAAAGGCCGCGCCATGACTGAAGTCGAGAGGAACTATTGAGTTACCATCAAAAACATCTTCGATGGTGCTCTGTAGCGAGGAAGAAACACCGCTAACGCTTTTGGCAACAGTTCCGTCAGTGGTGAGCTCAAGGAATCCGACCGCTCCGGTAGTTGATTGGTAGATGGCAGAAGCCGTGCCGACGCGGATAATTTCTGCTGTGGCTGCATTTCCGTCAGTCTGTATAATTTCACCATTGTATTTTGTAATCGTGCCGGTAGCTGCCAGTTCTTCAAAGTACATCTGGATAAGTGAGTTCAGGTCAGCAAGACCGGGCATTCTCTCTGTATTAAGGAATGTAGCGAAGATGTTCGTTCTTTCAGGATGTTGCAGTGTCAGGAAGCTGATTCGGGATCTGTCCTGTAGCATTTTAGCTGCATTACGAACGGTTCCTTCAAAGGTTTTGATTTCTTCTTTGCGGCTATTCAGGGAGGCAGTTAACTTTTTTTCTTTTTCAAGGAGGGAATTGTACTTTTCGATTGCTTGATGCAGGTCGATGTCAGCCTTTGTAGCCTTTTCCGAAACGCTTTTGAGCTCAGAGGACAATTCTTTTTTATCCATTCTTGAAAGTCTGAGTGCGTTGTCTACATCTTTGGTATGGGTAATGTTAAGTTTACGTAATGTTGTAAGGGTATCCTTCCATTCAGATGTGTCCTTTTCAGCAAAGGCATTGCTGTAGGTGAGTACAACCATCAATCCCATAAGCAGAATAAAAATATAGCGACGCATTATTGGATTCCCTGTGGTTTTGTTGCAGCCACAGCAGAGGTGCTTGGCGGTGTTGAGTTTTCTTTGACGTTGCCTGTAAGGATAGGGAGCGGTGTAATTTCCACAATCTGTTTGCGTCGGGCGATTGTTTGCAGGTTCAACACAAGTTGTGCATTCTTTTTGTCCAACGCAGTAAATTGTTTTTGTTCAGGATTCCAGAATCCCACTTCAGTTTTATCAGGAGAAATGCAGTAGTATCCAAGGCGACCGGCACGAAGGGTGGTTGCATGGAGCGGCGTACCATTAAAAACAACTTGTTCGTCTCCAAGTTCAATGCTGTCCCCATACGCAGTTTCAATTTCTAACGCTTCAAGTACACGACGCAGGCGCTCTGCTTGTGAAGTGTGTGGATCAGCTAATGCACTTTGGATATTTGCAATGCGTTCATGACGTTCTACGGAGAGAAAGGGCTGATCCTGTGCAATAAAGTTTTTTAAGCGAGTGACAGTAGAACCAAGCAGGGGGTCAATAGTATTGGCAATGACGTTTAATTCTTGCTGCTGCCGCTTCATTTCATCAATGTTAGCTTTGATTTTTTCTATGTATCGAGCATACTTTTTGTTTTGGTAGGTGAGCCAGTCCAATTCGAATTGTTTATTATCGATTTGGGCAATTACACTTTGTTTTTCCTGCTGCCATTTCTGGATTTCTTTTTGGGCTTTTTGTTCAGTAGAAATAGTAGCTGAAATAAGCTGTGTTGCCTGTTCCGGATTGGCATAGGCAAAAGGGGAAAGGAGTAGGAGTCCTCCAATTATGAAACTGAAGACTCGATAAAAATATTGAAACATTCGTCCGTCTCCGGTGAGCTCAAAAGGTGAGACACAAAAAAGTACACCATTGCACCATGCAGTGGTATAGACGGACTTTCAAATTTTATATGCCGAAATTATTCTCGACAGAGGGAGGTAGCACGTTAGTTGTAAAATCGATATCTTATGAAAAAGGAAAAGACAAGTTTTTTGATAATGAAAATTGTTTTCAACTTAGACTTGTTTTTTGTGTCCAGCAAATTGAGTTAACGGATTTGCCTGAAGAGTGTTGACGCGCAACTGCTTGTGCTTTCTCTATCATACAGGCCAGATTGTTATTTAGCTGGGATAACATGCAATTCTATCTTTAGCGATTAGTTAGACCGAACTGCTTACATAACTACCGGCACAAAAGACTGGTATGCAGGTTATGAGTATATAAATAAAGCTAACGTATAAAATGGGGACAATGTGGGGAGAAACTGACAAAGGGCACAAAAAAGCCTTCACAACAATCCGTTAGAATCGTCATAAAGGCTTTTTTTATTTCTGGTACCCGGGGCCGGAATTGAACCGGCACGGCCGTGAGGCCGAGAGATTTTAAGTCTCTTGTGTCTACCTATTCCACCACCCGGGCACAGAAAAGGTGAAGACTTCTATACCGCTAAGCGGGATGCCGTCAACCTCATTATACATTTTTTTTTATTTTTTCGTCTGCTATGCGCATGTTCCGGAAGAAATATCAATTCCAGATTCTTTCCACGTCCCGTTTGCAAATTGGTAAAGATGAGACATTTCGAGATTTTTCTGGATAGCATAGAAACGAGCTATCGTCTGAATAGGGAAGAATGGAACCACAGCATCACAAATAGTATGCAACAGCCCTTCATCATAGTCACTTAGAACAAATTGAATCCGCAACCCATCATCAAGACCAAAAAAGTCTATATGATCTGCTCCGTATGCATCCAGAGTCTCCGCAAGCTTTTCTTTAAGCTCATCTTCACACTCTATCAATTCTGCATAACTCAGTTCCGGGTTGTATTCTACATAGCCTAAAACTTCGCAATCAAACTTTGCCATCAATGACTCCTGCGTTATGTAATGCAACTCTATACAAGCCATCACAGACACGTTCTGTCAACCTTCTGCCAATTTTTACTATAGCACAGTATAGTTACTTCAAACAAAGCACTATCGTCTGCATTAAAAAAGCCCTTTTCTACAACGGGAAAAGGGCTTTTCGTATTCATATTACTATTAGCGCATTTCACTAATCAAACTATTCAGCCGTTCTGCAAGGCTGGCAAGTTCTGTTACTGCGCTTGCAGACTGAGTCATTGCCTGAGACGTTTCAAAGGATATTCTATTTATCTCTTCGGTTGCACGGGAAACCTCTTCTGCTGCTGCAGACTGTTCTTCTGCTGCAGTGGCGATTACGCGAACCTGATCGGCAGAATCATTTGCATAGGATAGAATGCTGGCCAATAATTCACCGGAATGTTGAGCCTGTGAGGTGCTTTTTTCAACAGCTTCTACTGTGCGTCGTGCTTCTTCCATATTCTGCTCAGTGACCTGCTGAATAGATGTAATAGCCGAACCGACCTGATCCGTTGCAGCCATGGTATTTTCTGCAAGTTTTCGTACTTCATCCGCGACAACTGCAAATCCACGCCCGGCATCTCCAGCACGGGCAGCTTCAATGGCAGCATTTAATGCGAGCAGGTTGGTCTGATCCGCAATATCGTTAATAACGTTCATAACTTCACCAATAGAAGTCACTTGAGCCGTCAATGCTTCCATACTTACAGTGAGCTGATGAGAAATCGTATCGACTGCGCCGATGGTTTCAAGAACATCCTGTACGGCCTCAGCACCATTTTGCGTTGTTGTACGGGTATGTTCCGAATTCTCTGCAGCATCGGAAGCATTTTGAGCAACTTCCAGCACTGTTGCATTCATTTGCTCCATCGAAGTAGCTGTTTCAGCGGCTCGTTCACGCTGGACATCCGCCCCCTTGCTGGATTGTTCAATTTGTGCTGAAAGCTCTTCCGCAGCGGAAGAAAGCTGGCTGCTAATATCAACAGCACTATTTGCAAGGTTACGCATTTTGCGTTGCGCTTTTGTTATGTCAGTCTGATCCACTATAATTTTAAGCGCACCGACAACTTCATTTTCAACACGGATAGGAATAGCGGAGAAGCTCGCATGGGAACCTTCACCATCAATCACAAGATCCGCCTCTGAGGCCTCTTTAACACCGCTTTCAATGGTACGGTCGCAAACACAACGATCTGTTCGGCAATCCGTAGAATTAAGCATGTCGAAACATTTAGTACCGGCGGCATGCTCTGGCACAACATCCGAGCCGACATGCGTACCGAATTTATTCATAAACAGTATATTCGAATTCTTATCAACGGACATAAGCACCACAGGCATTACGTCCAAAAACTCTACAAACACATCGCATAATGCATTGGTATTATGAATCAGTTCTTCATAGCCGCCATAAAATTGTTCGGCATCTCCACGCTCTCGAAGATTACCATGACTGACAGCCGCGCTTATAGCTTTGACTGTTCCAGTCACCTCCCGCAATTTCTGCGGGATCGCCCGAACTGCTGCAGCAAGCTGTCCCAGCTCATCATTTTGATGAATATTGAGTAAGGCGTCAAAATTACCGTGAGCAATCTCCTTGGAGAAATCCACAACCCGTCCCAACGGACGTGTGATGCTGATTGCGATCAAATACGCGAAGATAGCAACAAGTAATCCAATACCTAATGAAACAATCCAGACATTCTTTTTCAATAACGCAACAGGCGTTGTTACTTCTGCCTGATCAATTTCCGCGATTAATGCCCATGTGGAAGAACCAAATGTGACAGGAGTAAACGCAGAAAGAACTGTTGAACCTTTGTAACTAATAATCTCTTTTGTGCCGCTCTTACCTGACAACGCGAATCTGGTCGCTTCTGTATCCACACCGTTTTCTTTAACGGAACCTGCGAAGGAAGCTGCTACATTTCGCACTTCAGGATCAAGGAACGTTTGGGAACGCATTCTATTATCACTGCCAACTAGGTAGCATTGGCCAGTTTTCCCCATACCTGCTCGTTGCTTCATAATTTTGTTTATAGAATCAAGAGACATCTGAAGTGCGACAATAAACTGCACTTCGCCATCTTTCATCACAGGCTGAGCAAGGAAAGCATAGGGAATCCCTTTGCTTGGCGCATACGGAGTAAAGTCACTAATAGCAGGTTTTCCGGTTTCCAGTACTTTTTTAAACACATCGCCAAACAGTGTATTTGAATATTCACCAGTTTTAATATTTGTATGGTAATCTGCCTCACGCAACACACTGTAAAATATATACCCATCTTTCTGGATAAGAAATAAATCCGTAAAACCGCTTTCGGCTGCAAAATCTTTAAACAGGCTAGAGCCATCGTCACCTTCGTTTGCCAACACCTCTTCAAGGTTAATTTTAACAACCACCGCCCATTTTACACCCGCAATACGTAATGGCTGAACAAGCACCATGCATAAGGTGCCGAAGCTATCCACAAACAGCCCTTCGACCGGCTTGCCGGTTTCTTTTGCAATTTTCAGATAGTCAGTTGAAATAAGGGTGCCAATACCAAAATTACCATCACCTATGGTAACAAGGGTACTACGTAAAGAAGGTTTTCCCCCTTCAAGCGAAATAAAATACGCCTCTCCTGATGTTCCAAGCCCTGTCCGGTTCTGCGCGATCAAGTTCATTGCAGCTTCCGGGATAGCAGCAGCAATATACCCACTTAAATTACTGCGGGCATCAATGAGGCGGGTAAGCATGAAGGCAACAGGTCGCTCGCCTATTGGCGTATAAATTTGAAAATCAGCAAGGCTGCTACGTTGTGATTTAGTACTGATTTCTTTAAACGCCTCCGCCAATGCAGAGGACTTCAGTCTTCCGCTTACAAGACTTTGTCCAAGGTCACTATTTTTCTTAGAAGAATAGACAATCTCACCTTCAGAACTAATCAGCAGGAGGTCTTCCCAGCCGTTTTTGCTACAAATGTTGCGCATTCTCCAACCAGAAGAGGAATCCAACCTATTCCATTGTTCAGAATCCTTAGCACCGGCCTTAAAAAGCTGCTCAAATTCATACGTAATTCTGTTAAGGTCAGTATCACGTCCAAGCATAGCAAGTTTAGAGTTCTGCTCTATGAAATATGTTTCAATCTCTTTTTTCTTTCGACTCTCAATAAGATGCATTCTGTCAAAAGCAGATTCTTCAAGATGACCTACTGTTCCGACAAGGCCACGCAATGAACTTTTCCAGTTTTCTTGAACTTCAAGCACATCAAGTTTTTTTGATTCTTTTATTGTTTCTAACTGTCCATAGGCTTGTTGCATTAATGCATCAGATGCACTGTTACTCGATATCCATCCTATAACAAAGAGTGGAAGAAGACCCACTGCAAGAAAATATCCAATTAATTTTGGTTTCATTGAAATATTTGATAATAAATTCATGTTTCCCCCGAGTTATATGAAAGATATGCAGGAACATTAGTCACAAGTATTGGCGTAATAATTTTTTAAAATTAATTTTTTAACTTACGATACATCAAAATAGTACTACATCAACAATTTGTATGATATTAGTGTGCGATTATGCACACTTCTTTAATTTTTTATAAATCAAATTTTTTTTCATTACCGCAAATATACAACTTGATACTGCATTCGTAAAAAATCATAACATCACCACTACAAATACTACTTCATAATCGTTATCTTCTAGCCCTGTGCATAGGCATCTGATAAACACGTACACATGGCATCGATAGAAAAAAACACCAACACTACCGGCAAACTCGTTGTTCTCGGGTTAGACGGCCTTCCTCTTTCTTTGGCCAAACGTCTCGCAGCCACAGGACGCTTTCCTTCCTTAGCGCGCCTCACGGCAAGCGCTACAGAAATGCAGGCAGAGCTTCCGGAATTATCGCCCGTAAACTGGACAAGCTTTTACACGGCTGCTGACCCTGGAGAGCACGGCGTATACGGTTTCACACGAATTCATAGCCACAATTACTCCATGGGACTCTGCAACTTCGAGCAACCACAGCACCCAACCATCTTTGACAGACTTGCCGAACACGATATCCGTTCACGCAGCATCAATTTACCGAACACATACCCAGCCCGCCCTATCAACGGGATGCTTATTTCTGGATTTGTTGCGGAAGAACTGTCGCAAGCCGTCTACCCAAAATTTCTCCTTAACATGCTCGGCGCGGATTACCTGCTCGAAGCAGATACCACCACGGGCTCTACTGATCCGGCTTTTCTGCTCGACCAGCTGCGTAAAACACTGGCAGCAAGAAAACGAGCTTTTTCGCTCTTATGGAAAGACGGCGCGTGGGATTTATTCATATTTGTACTCACTGAAACAGACCGTCTCTTCCATTTTCTCTATGATGCAGTAGAAGAAACAGACCACCCGTGGCACAAAGAATGTCTGAACCTGCTGGAAGAATGGGATGTTCTAATAGGAGAATTTCTCGATGCCTTCGATGCACTGCCAGAGCCGAAGCGACTTATCTCCTTGGCAGACCATGGCTTTACACGGCTCATTACAGAAGTTGACGTAAACGCATTACTACGCCAAATGGAGCTGTTCAAAACGCATCTGCCACCAGAGGCATGCAGCGAGCTTGATTCGCAACAGATATCTACGAACTGCAAAGCATTTGCACTTGACCCGGGGCGTATTTACATCCACGCTACCAGTCGCTTTGGGCGCGGCTGCGTTGCTGATACAGATGTTCTTTCGCTAGAACAACACATCATAGAACGTCTTATGGCCGTAACGTTCAACGGTCAGCCTGTGTTCAAAAAAATCCATAAAGGGCGGGAACTTTATACCGGAGAAATGACGCAATTTGCGCCGAATCTCGTCTGCGAACCCGTCGCCGGATTTGATCTCAAGGCAAAATTTAACCGACGCGAAGCGTTCGGATTTTTTGGACGTACCGGAACACACACGGTGCAGGACACCTTTTTTTATGATAGCCAAAACGCACAGCCACAACGCGTGCGGGATGTAGGCACTGAAATTTTACAACATTTTCACGTTACTGAAAGGTAATAACCGGTGGTACTTCTTTTGTCTCCGGCGATGCTTATTTGCAGGATACCGTCTGCGAACCTGCAGAGCTTGCCTCCGTCGGCCAAAGAACCTGTTCACTGTCGTTATCTGTAGCCTCGCGGCTTATACACTACTACCTTTTGGTTAACTCGCAATATATACGTCCTCCATCCCCTAACTATTTTTTCAGGAGGGGGAGTGCAGAGGGGGAACCCCGTTTTTTCGAAAAAACGGGGTTCCCCCTCTGCCCGCCGGAGGCAAACCAAGATAACACCATGATCGACTACAAAAATGAATTGAACCCTGCCCAGTACGATGCGGCAACGACTCTTGAAGGCCCTATGCTTGTTATTGCGGGTGCCGGTTCCGGCAAAACCCGTACGCTTGTATACCGTCTTGCAAATATGATTGAACAAGGCGTCTCGCCGCACGAGATCCTGTTACTCACATTTACCCGCAAAGCCTCGCAGGAAATGCTCCAACGTGCCGCCGAACTGCTCGGACAATCTGTCGGCAACATTACCGGCGGAACATTCCACGCATTTGCCTATTCAGTTCTACGCCAGAATCCTCCGGCAGAGTACGAAGGCTCTCTTTCCATTATGGACTCTGCGGATGCTAACGGTGCACTCAAGTACTGCAAGGACACGCTTGCTATCGGCAAGGGAGACAAGTCATTTCCTAAGATCCAGACTGTTATGGGAATGCTCTCCAAAAGCCGTAACAAAGAAATGGATCTGCATGACATACTTCGCCGTGAAGCATTCCACCTTGCCGCATACCGCGATGACATTGCCAACATCGGTTCAGAATATGAACAGTACAAAGCGCAACACGGTCTGCTTGATTATGATGACCTGCTCTTTAAACTTGAACAACTTCTCACTGTGAACAAAGAAGTACGCGAATACTATCAGCAGCGCTTCAAGTACATTATGGTGGACGAATATCAGGATACCAACCTCGTTCAGGCTCGTATCGTCCGCCTTCTCGCTGGTGGTCATGGCAATGTTATGGCTGTAGGCGACGATGCACAGTCCATTTACGCATTCCGTGGCGCGAACGTGCAGAACATTCTTGATTTTCCTAAGCTGTTCGCAGGTTGCAAAATGGTTAAACTGGAAGAAAACTATCGTTCCATCCAGCCTATTCTCGACTTAACCAACTCCATTCTTGCAGAAGCGCCGCAGGCGTTTCAAAAAAACCTGTTTTCCAACAAGAAAGACGGAAGAAAGCCGGAAGTACTCATTCCTCTCTCTGACCTGACACAGGCAAAAATGGTCGTAGATAAAATCGGTAAGCTACGCAAAAAATACAAGAACAAAGAAATTGCAGTTCTGTTCCGTGCAGGCTACCAGTCCTACCATGTAGAAATGCAGCTTAACAAACTGGGCTTGAAATTCCGTAAATACGGTGGGCTGAAATACTCAGACGCTGCGCATGTTAAAGACGTTATGAGCTACGTACGTCTGCTCATGAACCCGCTCGACTTGCCGGCATTCCACCGCCTCACCGCCAACATTAAAGGTGTAGGCCCAAAAACTTCTATTCGCATTTACGAAGCCACACAGGCAGAAGATCCGAACAAGCTGAAAAAAGCGCTGGTGCGTTACCCTGAGTTACGAGAAGACCTTGATCTTATTGACTCATTACGCCGTCAGCGCCTTGAGCCAGTGGAATTACTTGAAGAAGTTCTTGCGCATTACAAGCCAAAACTCAAAACCATCTACCCCGACGACTACCCGCGTCGAGAACACGGTCTTGAGCAACTTGTACAGATTGCGTCAGGCTATTCTGACATCGAACTATTCTTATCTGACCTTTCATTAGAAGACCCGACCCAGAGACAGGAAGAAGAGGAACAGGATCTCATAACTCTTTCCACAATCCACTCTGCAAAAGGGTTGGAATGGGATGCAGTACTCATCATAGACTTAGTGGAAGACCGCTTCCCGTCACGCCATGCAGTTCAAAAGGCAGATGAATTCGAAGAAGAGCGACGCCTTATGTACGTTGCATGTACCCGTGCGCGTAAGTACCTAGGACTCTTTGTTCCTTCATCACTCTATGCACGCGGAACAGGCGGTAACGAACCGGCAATCCCAAGCCCGTTTGTACGCGATATCCCGGGTTCTCTTTACGAAGAATGGCGCGAAAACTACTCAGGCACAGTTACACAGACAGCGCGCCCCACAAGCACTCCGCCTCACCGCACCCCACAAAAGAACGGTGCAAAGACGTCGGCTCCATCAACAAGCGGGGCGGCTACCAGTTCAGTGAGCGGCGGCAAGCTCGGTCACTGCACACACAAGATTTTCGGTCGCGGAAAAATCATCCAGCATCTGCCACCAGACAAATACCGTGTTAATTTCCCAGGCTTCGGACTTAAAGTCATTATGGAAGCTTACTTAGTTATGGAAGACTAACCCAATATCCATGACGAACTCTGGCAAACACGGTATTCTTAGGCACCGCGAGATTTTGCCAGACGCCAACACTCAGGAGCTATTCCATGACGCATAAATTATCTTCCGAAGTTGCTTTCTTAGATTGTATTGACCGACATTTTCCAAACAGCCACGCCCACCTCATCATCGGGCGCGGTGACGACTGCGCGGTTCTCGCATGTCCGGAACGCATCTGCTTATCATCAGATCTGTTTCTCGAAGATATCCATTTTCGCGAACAATACTTTTCCCCCGAGGACATCGGCTACAAAGCTCTCGCTGTCAGCCTTAGTGACATTGCAGCATCTGGTGCAACGCCGCTCGGATTCTCGCTCGACCTTATGATTCCGGAAGGACGGAATCCGGCTTACTGGGATGACTTCTTCGGCGGAATGGCAAGCCTTGCACAAAAATACAATGTACCGCTTGCGGGTGGTGATCTTTCCAAGTCGCCCATTTTAGGTACATCAGTAACCATATGGGGAGCACCAACCCGTACCGCAGGCGGAACACCAGTTTTCCTCAGCCGCACTGGCTGTTCCGAAGGGGACATCATTTTCCTTGTAGGGACACTTGGACTTGCACGCACTGGACTTTACGCGCTCGAAAGCATTGGTCGTAACGCTGTGGATGAGTACCCTGCAGCAACCGGCGCACATCTGCGCCCTGTACCGCAGCTTGAAGCCGGGCAACTTCTTTCCGCGTATAGCGGCATAACACTCATGGATTTATCCGACGGACTTGCACGTGATCTTCCGCGGTTGCTCGGTGAAAAAACCACAGCATCGGCAGATAAACCGTCCGCAAAAGGCGCAAGCATCAATATTACAACAGATATGCTGCACGCTGAGCAACTATCCTACGCGTTGGAAAAGAATCTCGACCCTGTACTCGAAGCCTTCAAAGGCGGTGAGGATTATGCGCTTCTTGGGACCTGCCCTGCTTCCATCTTTGCGGAACTAAGTGTAAAACTTCCTCAAATACAGAAACTCGGCATCGTTACCAACAATGGGAAAATTATCATGAATGGGCAACCAGTTACAGAACATGGATTTGACCATTTTGCATAGCTAAAAGCTATGCTTCCGATGGAGCTGCGACTCTTTTTCTTTTGATTTTTTTTACCTTCGGGGGGAAGGGATTTGCTCCTCTCCCCCCACCAGCTTAGCGGAAAAGTATCGCCCGTAACCAATGTCATGTGTTCAGACTACACGGACATTACTATCACCCCATGACATACTTCTTTCGGCTAATAGGAATGTACCATGACAGCAGAAGTTCAATTTATCGGTAGAGTTCGAACTCAATTTGATGATCTGGAAAAATGCCCGAAACAAGGCAACGAAGGCGGTAAAGAAGCATGGGTCGAAGTTGCTCCGGAGTTTGTTAATGCCTTAGCCGGACTAACTGTTGGACAAAGTATTGATCTGCTCACATGGTTTCATAAAGCGGATAGGACGACGATGAAGGTTCATCCCCGTGGAGATCGGTCCCGTCCGGAACGTGGTGTTTTTTCTACCCGTTCTCCAGCCCGTCCAAACCCGATTGGTGTTCATACTGTAACCATTCTTGAAATTACAGAGAACAAAGTCCGTGTGGAACCACTTGAGGCGTTAGATAAAACTCCACTTATTGACATCAAAAAGACACCTACCCCCGCTAATCTAATTACTCCGGTGGATATTCGTCATCAGGATATAGACGAAATCACACAGGTATGCCGCAGTGCATGGAGTCGACGACTTTTTTCAGGATTCAACGGCAATGCATCTGTCCGTCTGGGTGACGCTTGTCTTATGACAGCAACAGGCTCTGCAAAAGGATGCCTTGAACCAAAAGATTTTGTGCTGGTCGATATTGCCAGTGGCAAAATCTTAGCTGGAAGCAAACCCTCTTCTGAGGGCGAAATGCATTTGGAAATTTATCGAAACCAGCCTAACGCACATGCTATTCTACACACTCATCCACCAAAGATTCTTGCCCTTGGTGTACTTGTAGAACCAGCTAAGATGCTGAAGCTCCCAATTTTTGAAACAGATTTAATAGGCTCCCGTATGACTACTGCTCCTGCTTTTGCACCGGGTACTGTGGAACTTGCACAGGCAACAGGAAAAGCCGCCATAACGCACGATGCTGTGTACATGGAAAAACACGGACTCGTATGTTGGGCAGACACCTTAGGGCACGCACTTTCTCTTAGCGAAGAACTGGAGCATCTGGCCTCTATCCACGTAGATGTAGTTCGTTAGCATCTTAATTAAAGCTTTAATGAAATGGGGACAACAAAAAGCAGCCCCCTTGCGGATGCAAGGCGGATCCTGCCCCTCGGATAGTCGCCGAAGGCAACAAAAAAACGTCGAAGGCTCAAAATATACAAAAAGCGCCACAGGCCGCATGTTTTGTGCCTTTAGAGTGTTGCAACTCATTAAATTATTAGTTAGGCATACAGTTTACAAATTTGGAAATCTTTCCCGAAACATTATAACAAAGACTACCAAAGGGATTTAAATGACAGACTTTACCCCTGACTTTGCGAAAACAGGTGGTCTTGTTCCCGCTATCGCTCAAGACGCAGCGACTGGCGAAGTGCTCATGATGGCCTATATGAACGAAGAAGCTTGGAACAAGACTCTTGAGACGGGCGAAGCCCATTACTTTAGCCGAAGCCGCAGTGCGCTTTGGCATAAAGGCAAAACGTCAGGACATACCCAGCATATCAAGGCCGTGCGCCTTGACTGCGACAGCGATACTATTCTGCTGATCGTAGAGCAAAAAGGCGGCGCGGCCTGCCATAAAGGGTATAAAAGCTGTTTTTATCGTGAACGCAACAAAGAAGGCGACATTACAATCTGTTCGCCGTTAGTTTTCGACCCTAAGGAGGTCTACTCATAATGTCTTCTACCAATCCGATTATCAAACTTGGTCTGCCTAAAGGCTCTCTTGAAAAACCAACCCTCAGCCTTTTTGAGCGTTCAGGTTGGAAAATTCACCAGCACCACAGAAACTACTTTCCGGAAATCAACGATCCGGAAATCACCGCGCGCCTCTGCCGTGTACAGGAAATCCCTTCATACATTGAAGACGGTATCCTTGATGTCGGCCTTACCGGTAAAGACTGGCTGCTTGAAACCGGTGCTGATGTAAAAGTTGTATCAGACCTTATCTACTCCAAAGTTTCCAACCGCCCTGCCCGCTGGGTGCTGGCTGTTGCCGGTGATTCCCCGTACAAACGACCGGAGGATCTCGCAGGTAAACGCATAGCTACCGAGTTGCTTGGCGTAACGCAGAAATACTTTAAAGACGCTGGTATCGACGTTGATGTGCAGTACTCATGGGGTGCGACTGAAGCAAAGGTCGTTGAAGGACTTGCTGATGCAATTGTTGAAGTAACCGAGACTGGTACGACTATCCGCGCTCACGGCCTGCGTATTATTGCAGAGGTTCTTGTTACCAACACCCAGCTTGTAACCAGCGAAGCTGCATGGGCTGACCCTGAAAAACGCCGTAAGATCGAACAAATTGACCTTCTCCTTCAGGGAGCGCTGCGTGCAGAATCCCTTGTTGGTCTAAAAATGAACGTACCGAGCAACAAATTACCGGAGATTCTCAACGAAATTCCTTGTTTGAACTCCCCGACCATTGCAGAGCTCACAGATACAACATGGCACTCCGTTGAGATTGTTGTAGATCAAGGTCTCGTTCGTGACCTGATCCCGCGCCTGAAAGCTGAAGGCGCAGAAGGTATTATTGAATACGCGCTGAATAAAGTTATCTAACATCAGATCAGGTCTGCCTCAATCTGAGTTATTAAAACACGCAAAAGGGTGAGTTGATTTCCATCAACTCACCCTTTTTTATTTGCATCCTATTTTCGCAACAGCGAAAATTATTTGCTCTCTATATTCAAATAGAGCTGGGGTGGCACGTTCTTATCAGTCAATGGCGTCTGCACACCACGACGACTTTTTCTGTTCACCAGAATCGGGCCTGTAAGGTTTAATGCTGTATTTTCCGGTCTTCCGTGCGGAATGGTCACGGTTACCAACACGGCTACATCAGCTGGATCTTCAACCTGTAAGGTCTCTTCATCCGCCGAGTTAATGACAACTGGATAGTCATCAATAAAGCTGTATGGGTCCGCCACAAGAAAACCCAGATTCGGAGCATCCATACTTTGCAGAACAAGAAATGGAGAGGCGTCGCGAAGCTGAAGCAACGTAAAGTTGTGATGATCCTCGAATCCCAACAGGCCACGTGGAAACTCAATGACTTTATCCATAGAGACACTCTGTGTTCCTATACGGGTTTCGATTACTATTTCTTTTTGCTTTTCCATAATTCTGTAGCCATTAAAAGGTCTGTGTCGAGCGTTTCACTTGCCTGACGGTTCTGTTCTTTTATTCGCAAATAAACTTCTTCGCGGTATACAGGCATTCCATCCGGTATATCCAACCCAATTTTTACCTGCTTTCCTTGTACACTGAGGACTGTGACCTTTATGTTGTCCCCTATGCACAAGCTCTCCCCCGCGCGTCGGGTCAGTATAAGCATAGGCGTCACTACTCTTGCTGAGGTTTATGACAATAACCTGCTGTCGCAGGAACAACTGCGACAAGCGGCATCCGCCATTTCACAGTGTTTTTTTATTAATTCGGCATCCCCGCGATAACCTGCATCATATCTTCCGCAGATGTAATAAGCTTCGCTGCTGCCTTGTATGAATGCTGAAACTTCGTCATTTCGGAAATATCGGCATCCAAGTTGTTGCCATGTATTGTGGCATTCTGACGAGAAAGGTCAAGTAGCAGTGCTTCATTAAATTGTGTTTTGTATAATGCCGTTGTTGCATCATCTTTTGCCTGAGCACTCAAAGCAGCGTAATAGTCCCGTGCACTCACGGTTTTAGTTGCTTCACCGGGCGTATTGAAAGAAAATGATGCGTCTTTAAGTGCTGCAATTGATTTTGCAGTATCGCTGCTTTCAGCTACGACAGAGCCCGCATTGTTCACAACTCCGGCATTAATCGCTGCAGCATCCTCACGGACACGTTCATGCACTTCCATATCTTCTGCAGATGTTCCCGCAAAAAACGTATTCATGCCTAATGCTGCAAACAAACCTGAACTGTCTTCGCCAAAGGAAAGTGTATGGTTCTCGGCAGCAGTTATCTTCAATGCGTTGTTTTCAATTGTTGCAGTCCCGAACTGTCCTAGGGAACTGTTAATGGCATCACACACATTGTTCAAAGAATGAACTGCCGGATCAAAATCACGGATATACGGCGCAACGCCGGAAAAATCTATTATTCCGTAGGCTGTAGTCGGCGAAGGTTTACCTGTTTCGGAATCAGAGGCAAACAACGTCATTTTACCGGATGTTATTGTATCACTGGTAACAAGGCCGGAACCATTGCTGGCAAGCGGTGTATCTACATTCACCACTGAATTTGTAGCGGTAATTTCTAATTGAGGAACGGTTGAAGCACCCTGTGCATACACTTTATTTACTTCTGTAATAATAGTGGAAGCAAGGCCATCCAGCTTTTCTGTGTAGTTTCCAAGCTTATTGTCACGCAGCTGCATAAGGCCGGCAATCTGCCCACCAGTAATCCGTAATTCGTTATCACTACCGTCAAAGAAGCTCTGCGGGGTAAGATTTACACGCCCCTGAGGAGTAAAACCAGTTACATGCTGCTTAGGAATAATGGTGAACGTATCCCCTGCTGCAAGCATTCCTGCATTGGAATTAAAGGTTACATCCAGATTCTGTACGGACGGTGCAGTACCATTTGATGCAACAGCAAACTGCGTATCATTTCCTTCCGCATCCGAAAGCCATGAACGTTTACCATCCAATGATGCTCTGAAGCGCACATCACCAGTTCCTACAGCTCCACCTTGGGTTACTTCCAGAACTACCTCACGTGAGGACGTGCCGGAAAAACTCACTGTACCGTCAAAAGTAGAGGCCGGAGTAAGACGCGAAGTTAAAGACGGCTCACTGAGTTGCAGTGTATAAGCAGAGGTTCCATCTACCAGCGTAAAACCGGAACGAGTTGAAACATGCATCTGCTCACGAGCAGTTATATTGGTATCAATATCCAGCTTTTCAGAAATTGCATGTACAATTGTATTGCGTTCATGAATCAACTCACTGCGGGCTCCCACGTTTTCCGGTGCGGCAAGCTGCGCATTTATTTCCACCAACGCCTGTAATTTATCGTTCAATTCGACTAACGACTCATGAACCGTTTCTGAAAGCGCCTTTGATGTAGCAGCAAGCATGCCGCGTTGTCCGCGGAGCATCTGAACCATTGAGTCTGAACTTGCAAGAACTTCCTGTCTGGCTGTTTCATCCTGCGGCTTCTGGCTCAGGGTATTCCAGTTATCAAAAAACACGCTGATATTATCCTGAGCCCCAAGAGCGTCTTCTGAAGCAAACATAGAATCCACGTTAAGCAGCATTTCCCGTTGACTGTCCCAGCGTGCAAAATCTGAGGTGCGGACAACAGTCTGCCGTGCTACCTGTTCCACAAAACGGGATATCACCTCGTTACCAGTCGTACTGATATTCATAAGACCCGGTAAGTAGTAAATACCGGAGCTCTGACCAGGCTGGTCTGAAGGCGCAACTGTCCCTGTATTGCGTACTGGAATGTTGCTATCAGTAGGCTTAATATCCTTAGGAGGAGTGTAGACGGTGTTACCGCCTAAATTAAGTAACGAGGTTATAGTCATTTACAGTCTCCCGTGTATAAGTACGGCCTCCGGACGACTTTGCGTGTATGCTCCGGTTCTTCCGTATGTAGCGTTGTTGCGAGGTTGAATTTGACTCTGCAGATGATTAAGCAATGCTTGACTCTGATCGTGCAGAGCGAGCGCCAGTTCTGCGTTCATTGAAGCCTGACGGGAACAACGTTTTTCTAAGACCTCTATGCGGCCAAGCAATCCGTTAAGTTCCGCCTGTTCATTCTCTGCTAAAATCTGAAGAACATCACCAAGGCGCTGCCCACCTAATGAGCTTTTTAGCGAGGTACGTTCGTTTGCAATCTGGCGCATAAGCTCATGAATAGAAAATTCAAGTCCGGTAATAGATTCCGGTTTACGCTCCCGTAACTCGGCAAACTCTTCCGTAAGTAATGTCTCAAGCACCTCAAGTGCTTTTTCCTGACGATGTAAATTCTGGTATGTTTCTGTATACATGGCTTATCCTTTACGTTACCCGACCGATGGGAAGTCCCGCCATCAGACGTGATCTGATCTGTTGAGGGTTCCATGCAAGCTCACCTTGTCGCACTTCAAAGTGCAAATGCGGCCCTGTGGAACGCCCTGTACTACCTACCTCAGCAATTTTCTTGCCAGCCGCGATTGTTTCGCCAACTTCAACATTCAATTTGCTGTTGTGACCGTAGTAACTGCGCCATCCGTTAGGGTGTTCCAGAACTACCAATTTGCCATATCCTTTCTTTTCACCGGAATAGATGACTTTTCCATCCCATGCGGCAGCAACGGATTCGCCTGTTTTACCGGCAATATCAACGCCACTGTGCCATGCTTTTTTTCCGGTAAACGGGTCTTTTCTCCATCCAAACTTAGAGGAGATGGACCCCGGAAGCGGCCAATTAATTGTCGCCATATCAGGGGAAGGCGCGATTGGCCCACCCATGCCGATAATCTCTGATGCTTCAGTTGAAGCATCAATGGTCTCCGGACTTACTAATTCTTCTTCAACGGCGACTTTCTGTGCTTTTTGCACTGGCTCCGCCATTGCCTGATCAACAGATCCGCTTGTCGCCTGCTCTTTGAGGATTTGCTGAGGATCAGCGATAAATTTCATTTCAAGCTGACGCTCAAGCTCGTTCACATTCTCCACAACATCTTTGTCTGTCATCACTTGCAAATTGGTGTTGATGACACGGGTAGCCGTGGTGTCCGTTTCCAGTTCCTGTTCCTCCATTGGAGAATACAGATCTTCAGGAGGCGGAACAGCTGCTGCAACACGAGGAGAAAGTGCTTTCACTTTGGTAAACACATCTGGTGAAGACAGGTCACGAACAGGTGCGGCATCGCCGCCCTTACTGCTGGTATCGCGGCTGGCGTCACCCAACTTTTCTGCAAGTTGCTTGTAGAGCATGTCAGATAAGCCGATACCACCGGACTGGGACATTTTTACAGACAGTTCCTGATCAAACATCCCCTGCCACATTTTCTCCTCACGACTCTTGAACATGCCGCTTTTCGGGATAGTGTTCCGCATCTGCTGCCACATTTTCTGAATAAAAATGGCTTCAAACCCTTCCACCGCTTTGCGGAGCTTTGCATCTCCAGCCTTGCCGCCCTTTTTCAGGGCGGAAAGCTGGTTTGTTTTTGCTTTAAGCTGCTGCGCCCCGATCGAGGCATTCAGCAATTCAGAATCAATAGGAGCTACCATGTTAGATTACCTCCAGTTCCGCATGCAGCGCACCGGCTGCCTTCAAAGCATTTAAGATAGAAATGAGGTCTCGAGGTGTTGCGCCGATAGCGTTCAATCCCTCAGTCAGTTCCTGCAGGGTTGCGCCTTCAATCAAAACCAGACGCTTGTTTTCTTCTTTAACTTTCACATCAGTCTGCGGAGTTGTGACAGTTTTACCGTCCGAGAACGGATTAGGCTGTGAAACTTTTTCATCTTCTTTAACAACAATCTGCAAGGAACCATGTGCAATCGCGACTGGAGACAGGCGGACATTGCTACCGACAACAACAGTACCTGTGTTCTCGTCAACAACAACACGCGCCTTCTGGTCAGGTGTCACTTCAATATTCTCAATAGCTGCCATCAGCGGTACAATATTATTCCTGTACTGCGGAGGCACATCCAGAGTGATGGTGGAAATATCTCTGGCAAAGGCGAAGTTTCCGCCAATTGCCCTGTTCAAGCTTTCTACAACCTGATTTGTTGTGGAAAAATCACCGTTGTGCATGTTCAGTGTCAGAGAGTTCTGACTGTTGAATTCAAACGGTACCGCACGTTCCACGTTCATACCGTTCGGGATACGTCCCACAGTCGTAATGTTTTTTTGAACCTTGGCAGCTTTGCCTTCCGCGGAAAAACCGCCAATGGCGACAGGGCCCTGAGCAAGGCCGTAAACCTGCCCGTCGATACCTTTTAACGGTGTCATAAGGAGCACGCCACCAAGCAGACTTTTGGCATCACCAAGACTGGAGACAGTAACATCAAGTCGTGAACCCGGTTTTGCGGAAACAGGAAGCTTTGCCGTTACCATTACTGCCGCGACGTTTTTAGACTTAATGTCGTCCGGACTTACACTGACGCCCATTTTTTCCAGCATGTTAACAACTGCACGTACGGTAAAAGTTGAAGAGGTACTGTCACCTGTACCGCTCAACCCGGAAATAAGACCATACCCTACAAGCTGGTTATCGCGGACACCGCCGAAGTCAGCTATATCTTTGATACGTGCGGCACTGCCAGACTGTGGAAGAGTGACAGCCACAACGAATGCAAAGACCAAAAATACTGCTATCTGTTGAATACGTTTCATACTATTTCTTCCTATCCTAGAACGGCCACACGGTGTCCATAAGACGTGTAATCCAGCCCGGCTTCTGTTTGTCTGCAACAACACCTTCGCCAAAGTATTTTATACGGGCATTCGCCACCTGACTGGAAATAATGCTGTTGTTATCTGCAATATCACGAGCACGGATTAAACCGGTGAGCATCAAGTACTGCGTTTCGTTATTTACCTGTGTTTCACGAACGCCTTCAATCTGAAGCAGACCTCCGGGACTGACACGCAACACGCGGCAGGCAACAGTTGCAGTAAATTTGTTCTCGCGTTTCGTTTCGCCTTCGCCATCAAACGAAGTCGTCCCGCTTGCTTTCACCATTGGGTTGGAGATACTGCCTAACATCGGAATAGATGACTTACCCAAAAAAGCATCCACACCAAGATTGATTGAAGAATCTTTATCGCTTGTGGTCTCAGCCTTGTTTTTAGCACTGGCATTTTCCACAATGTTCACCATAACGATGTCACCAACTCGACGGGCGCGGTTATCTGCAAACAAAAAGTCGGCATTGGTAGGCTGAAAGAGTGAACCAGGATTTGCCCGCGCCATTTCCGGAGTGAGCATTTGCGGTGGCACTGCAACCGGCATAGATGGAACCGGTCTTTCCTTTGCAGCCTGACACCCTGTCAGCATTAATGCTGCCAGAATGATGACAGTGTAAAAACGAACATTCATGGAATACCTCGTACTCAAAAAACTTTGTTATATCGGCTAATTTAAAGGGTCTTAGCGATTTCTTTCAATAATCACAGTGCTGTCATTCAACACGGTAGCATAAACTTGTCTTTTACTTTGCAAATTACGAACCGGAATCACTTCTCCAATCCTTCCATCCTCCATCGCCTTGGCAATTACAGACAGACGGATTGCGGAGCCTTTATACACAAGGTCAATGCGTGAGCCTTTTGCTACAACAGGAATGGCTTCTAACGCCCCTTCGAAAATGGGGGTTCCGGCACCCAGAGTGCGCGTCACACGATACGGACCGCCTTTGCCATCCCAGGGTTCCCCCTGAAGGTATGCCAAGTTCTTGCGTTCATACGTAATCTGATCCGGTGTCAGAAGATCATTTCGATTCATAGGAGCGGCAGTACACGGTACAGTTACCCATAAATCCAGAAATGCTCCTCCGGTCACACGACGGACAACCTCGCCGTTAGGATCAACTTCTCTGAACCTGATACCGATACGTCCTGCCTGCACCGTGCGTAACGGTTCAATATCAAGCCGATTTTTTGAATCGCGAAGGAAAATAAAATTCGGAATAGACATGTCACGCAATACGGCTTCACCTTCCAGCTGTTGCGTTGCATTACTGATAGTGCGTGTAACCATTTGTGAAAGTGTATTTTTCTGTACGACTTTGCCGCCACGCTGAATAGCAATAGAGCCGGGAAGGATTGCTTTGCTTGCCATTCCCCCAAGATACTGCTGTAACGCGTTACGAAGCTTAGGGCGGGTAATCGCCATAGGGCGTCCATACTTTCGGGGTGCAGGCCACAGCTTAATTTGGGCAAAGTCCTGCCATGACTTATATGCAATGTCGCCGGACGGTTTTGCTATATCACCCAGCAATACAACGTCTCCTGTCACAACGGCGGCAGGAAGAACGGTAAAATGCCACTTTGCTTCCGCGGCAACAGCACTACCGGCTGTTGCAAGCATACACACAGTCATACAGCATAGTACTGCCCACTGCCTTGAAATGACGAATAAGTTACACATACGCATATTCCGAAGGTTATACGTTAGCTTTTGAGCTGTGCTGCGAGCTGCAACATAGAGTCAGAAGTCTGAATTGCTTTTGAGTTCATCTCGTAAGCACGCTGACCGACGATCATATTTACCATTTCATCTACGATCTCAACGTTGGACATTTCAAGAAACCCTTGAGCAAGAGTGCCTGTACCATCTTCACCCGGAACACCTTCTACAGCTTCACCGGATGCTTCTGTCTCGGAGTAGATGTTACGACCAAGAGGATCGAGACCAGCCGGGTTAATGAATGAATACAAAGGAACGTCTGCTGTTGCTAATTCGTTCCCCTGAGAATCCAGTGCTGCAAGGCGACCATTGGCAGAAAGCGTAATACTTTTTGTTTCCTGAGGAACAACAAATTCAGGTTGGAGTTTGTAGCCATTTGAGGTGACGACAGTACCTTCGCTATCCAGCTTAAACGCACCCGCGCGGGTGTAACGAAGCTCGCCGTTTACCTCTACCTGAAAGAACCCGTCACCTTCGATGGCAAAATCGAGCGGGTTGGTTGTATTCTGAAAATCACCCTGCGAGAAAAACTTATGTGCACTGGCAGGGCGAACACCCATACCAACCTGAACCGGAGTCGGAACCTGTCCACCCTCAGCGGTTGGAGAACCGGCAATTTTCATGGACTGATACATAAGGTCTTCAAACTCTGCGCGGCTTTTTTTAAAGCCAATGGTGTTTACGTTCGCAAGGTTGTTGGAAATGGTATCAATATTGAGCTGCTGGGCATACATGCCGGAAGCAGCAGTCCAAAGGGAACGCATCATAATTACTATCCTCCACAGGACTAAGCGCTGGATTTACCCAGACGTTGTGTTGAATTTTTATCCAGTTCACTACTGGTTTTCATAATCTTGGTGTAGGCCTCAAACTGACGGTGTGCTTCAATCATGTTTACCATTTCAGAAACTACCTCCACGTTGGCAGACTCCAATGCCCCCTGCTGAATAGCAGCCTGATCTGCGGGCTGTTCCACAATATCCGAGCCCTCGCGAACTCTGAACATATTCTGCCCAAGCTTTTCCAGTCCACGCAAATCTTCAAAGGTAACTAACTGAAGTTTTCCAACCTGCACGTTGTTTGCGTACAGTTCACCCTGCTGACCAATAACAATATTCGCATTACGCGGCAGGGTAACTGGGCCGCCATCTCCCAGCACAGGATAGCCTCTGTCTGTAACCAAAGTTCCGTCATTGCTTTGACGGAATTTTCCGTTACGAGTCAAAAAATCACCGTCAGGAGTTTGGATTTTAAAAAACCCTTCTCCGTGGATAGCCAAGTCCAGCCGGTCTCCGGTGACTTTTACAGGCCCCGGAGTAAAGTCCGTCTGGGCAAGGGCAATACGCGGTCTTGCCATAAGTTTTGGCTCTGGAAAGAGCTTTTCAGAGCGAACATTTGCTACAGGCTCCATGATCTGATCATGGGCAAACTTGACAAAGGTATCCTTAAAGGCAAGGTTGTCACGCTTGTAGCCTGTTGTATTTATGTTAGCCAAATTATTACTGATATTGTTAAGACGATGTTCGTTTGTAAGAGCACCGAACAAGGCGCTATACACACTGCTTTGCATGACTCTTCCTCCCATGTGGAATTTCTGTCAGGATGATATTTGCAAAACATGCGCCAAGTCCTAAAATGGGAGTAAAAATTACCGCACTGGTGTTTCCATACAGCATCTGGTATTCGAGGCTTCTCGCGAGAAAATTATGAGCATTACACTAGACAATATTTCCAAATTCTACGGTGGCGAAGAAATCATCCCTCAATTCTCTTTAGACATTGCGGATGGCACTCGCCTATGCGTTTGCGGCGCTAACGGGTGCGGCAAATCAACGCTTCTTAAAATGGTAGCCGGTATTGTGTCCGTTGATTCCGGACGCGTGCTGCTGCCTAAAGGCTGCCGTCTTGGCTTTGTTCAGCAGGAGCTGGACGAGTCACTTCTTGACCTGCCCCTGCTTAGCTGGGTGCTGGAAGTCCTGCCCGACTGGAATAATTTCTGGGAAGAGTGGGAAGCTGCAAGCCAGGCACAAGATGAAGCAGCCCTCAAGCGTCTCGGTATCCGTCAGGCAGAGCTTGAACAGATCTACGGGCATAACCCTGAGCACCGTGCAAAAACGGTACTGACAGGTCTTGGCTTCAGCGAAGAGAAGTGGCTCAAATCCATGCGGGAACTTTCCGGTGGATGGCGAGAGCGCGCTAAGCTTGCCAGAGTGCTCACCGCCGGTGCAGATGTTCTTCTTCTTGACGAACCGACTAACCACCTTGACCTCGACGCTGTCGAATGGCTGGAAAATTTCCTGCTGGAATACCAAGGGGTCCTCATCTTTGTTGCGCACGATAGAATCTTCATGGATAAAGTTGGCAGTCATGTGCTCTACCTTGGGGGCAACAAGCCGACATTCCGCAAAGGCAACTTCACCCAGTTCCTTGTGATTCAAGAAGAAATTGAAGCACAAAAGGGCCGCGAAGCGGCCAAGCTGCAAGAAGACATTGCCCGCAACATGGACTTTGTACGTCGCTTTAAAGCTAAAGCGACGAAAGCACGGCAGGCCAGTTCCAAGCAAAAGATGGCTCAGCGCATGCAAAAAGAGCTTGATTCCATCAAATTTGAAACCAAACGCAAAAACCTTGCCTTTGCATGGCCCGAACCTGCTCCTGCGGAAAAACTTATTCTCAGCGTCTCCGACCTGCGCTTCACCTATCCAGATGGTGTCACCCTGTGGTCAGACTTAGAATTTCAGCTTTACCGAGGTCAAAAGATTGCCCTTGTAGGCCCTAACGGCTGTGGCAAATCCACCCTGCTCAAACTTATTGCCGGACGTCTGGAAAAGAACAACGGTTCTATCATGATGGCATCCAAGGCAAAAATGGGATACTTCTCTCAGCATCAACTGGACACCCTGAACGCGCAAAATACTGTTCTCAGCGAAATCCGCCGTCTTTCCGATCCCAAAACGACGGAAGAAGAGCTTATGTCAGTTCTCGGTCTCTTCATGCTCGGGCAAAGCTATTTTGAACGCGTTGTCAGCGAACTTTCCGGTGGTGAAAAAAGTCGCCTGATGATGGCGATTCTTTTCCTTTCCCGTTGCAATTTCCTTGTACTTGACGAACCGACTAACCATCTCGATCTTGAATCCCGCGAAGCACTCATCGAAGCACTGGCATCGTTTGAAGGTACTATCTTGATGGTAGCGCATGACCGCTATCTTTTAAAAGAAGTGGCAGACCAGCTGTGGAGCCTGTCTCCCGAAGGTCTTACTGTGCACGAACAGGGCTTTGAAGAATACGACAAATACCGCAGGGAGCAGAATGCTCTTGCCGGCGGAAAGTCCAAAGAAACCACTACCACTGGTGGACTGAGCCGCGAAGAGCAAAAACGCCTCAAACGAGAACAGGCAGAACTGCGTAACCGTATCTACAAAGAACTGAAGCCTAAGCAACAGGCATATGAGAAAATGGAAGAAAATCTCATGCTCATGCTGGAAGAACAAGGCGAACTGGAAACGCAAATGGCCGATCCGGAATTCTTTGCTAATTCCCCAAAAATGCAGGAAGCACTTAAACGATTCGGCCAGCTCCAGAACGACAGCGAAACCCTGATGGAAAAAATGGGTGAACTGGAAATGGAGATTAACGAATTGGAACAACAGCGCGAATCACTCGCAGGCTAATTATGAAAAAAGCCATTACAGTTGTTGCCGGTATTGTATGGGACGGTGAGCGCTACCTCGCCGCCCGACGACCGGATACCGCACCATTCGGCGGCTTCTGGGAATTTCCCGGCGGAAAAATTGAACCGGAGGAAACACCGGAAGCAGCGCTTGTGCGTGAATTTCAGGAAGAACTGGATATTACTCCGACAGAATGGAAGTATTGGCAGACTGTCACGCATGAATACGAGGAGCTTATTGTTACGCTTCTTTTCTTCCACATAACCGCATTTGAAGGTACACTTATCCCTCAAGAAGGACATACTGTACGATGGGTTATGCCGAGCCAAGCCTGTGAACTTACTTTTCTTGAAGCAGACATCCCCATAGTGCAGGAGTTAACCACATTAGCATAGCGCGACCAAACAGTTGCGAACCCGCATCAGGTTGTGAAGCGGAAGCCTCCCGACTGCAAACTCTAGTGAGACAAGAGTGCCGCGCTAAAGGGGTACGATTATGCACATGGCACTGTTGTTCCTTGCACTATTCGTCGGAACCTTTATGCCCCTGCAAATGGGGTTAAATGCCATGATCAGTCAACACTGGAGCCATAGTGCCCCCATTGCCTCGCTCATTTCTTTTTTTGTCGGCACCATTGCGTTAAGCATCTTCGTTGTCGTAACTAAAATTCCAATTCCTGCCCTCTCGACATCTACTGTTCCATGGTATGCATGGTTTGGCGGCCTCCTTGGCGCTATCGGTGTTACGACTCTCACCTTCCTTGCACCCCGTATCGGCGCTCTTGCAATGATTTCGCTCATTATCTGCGGCCAACTGATAGGCTCCGTCATCTTCGATCACTTCGGCTTCATCGGATACACCATCCGCCCCGTAACACTCATGCGCGCTCTGGGAGTAGTCCTGCTTATTAGCGGAGCATACCTTGTGAATCGCTATTAATGCCACTGTGATATATTACTGATTGAATTACGAGCATTGTTGTCCTATTGTCTCGCCGTGAATGTATACTGAAAAGGAACACCTAGCCCTTTCCACAAGGGATATTATTCAGGAGATATACATGGCGAAATTTGAATGGAATTCTTCAATGAACACCGGCGTTGCTGTAATTGACAAACAGCATGCCGAGCTAACGCAGATCATCAATTCTCTGTACTATGCATATATGAACGGAGAAGAACATTCCGTTCTAAGCCCGCTCATTCATAAAGTGAATGACTATGCCCACATGCATTTTGCTACAGAAGCAGAGTTAATGAAGGCGTACAAAGATGAAATTCCAGACTTTGAAGCGCACATGGAACAACACAGAGAGTTTTTTTCCAATGCAATTGGATTTCTGCTGGATTATCTCAATGACAAAGCAGACATTACTCCTGAGCTCTTAGACTACCTTACAGACTGGTGGTTTAAGCATATCAACGGAATAGATCGGAAGATGGCTGAGTTTTTAAAAAATAAAGGTGCTGCATAAACAGAAATGGCGGTTTCTGTTGTATCATGCGCCGACTGTTACCAAATTTCTATGTGCTCAAGGAGAGTTGAAATGAGTAAAGATCGTTTAGTGGTTGCCGTTGTCGGTGCCACCGGTGCCGTAGGGCGGGAAATGCTTTCCGTATTGGAAGGCCGCAATTTTCCAGCTACCGAGGTTATTGCCCTCGCATCTGCACGATCCGCAGGCACCACAGTACCGTTTGCGGGTGGTGAACTTACAGTCAAAGAACTGACTGAAAACTCTTTTGAAGGTGTTGATATTGCGCTCTTTTCCGCCGGTGGATCTACATCTGAAAAATTTTCTCCAATCGCAGCTAAAGCAGGCTGTGTTGTTGTAGATAACTCCAGCGCATGGCGTATGGATGACCGGTGCCCGCTTGTTGTCCCGGAAGTAAACCCGGAAGCACTCGAAGCACACAACGGTATTATTGCTAACCCGAACTGTTCCACTATCCAGATGATGGTTGCACTTAAACCGCTGCACGACAACGCTCAGATCAAACGCATTGTTGTTTCCACCTATCAGGCAGTATCCGGTTCCGGTCAGAAAGCAATTACCGAGCTCGAAACACAGATTCGTCAACTTTTCAATATGCAGACACCGGTTGCAGAAGTATATCCATACCAGATTGCGTTTAACGCACTTCCGCAGATCGATGTATTCATGGACAATGACTACACCAAGGAAGAAATGAAGATGGTTCATGAAACCGTTAAAATCTTCAATGACCCTTCTATAAAAGTAACTGCTACCTGTGTACGCATTCCTGTATTCTACGGCCATAGTGAATCTGTAAACATTGAAACTGTACAGAAAATCACTCCGGCTGAAGCACGCGTTATCCTAACACAGGCACCGGGTGTTACTGTGCTTGATAACCCAAGTGAAAAAATCTACCCGATGGCAATTGATGCCGCAGGTCAAGATGACACTTATGTTGGGCGTATCCGCGAAGACGAAACCATTGAAAATGGCCTGAACATGTGGATCGTTGCTGACAACATCCGCAAAGGCGCTGCGCTCAACACTGTACAGATTGCGGAAGAGCTTATTAAACGCGATCTTCTGGGTGTAAAAGACACAACTATCTTCGACTAGGAGAAAACAGCCGTGGCGACAATATGTGATACAGAAGAATACATTTCTAAAATCCTGAATAGCCGTCGAGCCGGAGAGCGCGATGTGCTTGCCTTTTATGAGCACCGTATCGGATGTATTTGCAAAAACCCGAGACTGATGCTGCTGCCTATGGACGATCATCTTGCCCACAGGGGTGATGGCGTTTTTGAAAGCATTAAATGGGTAAACGGAAAACTGTATCAGCTTGATGCACATATTGAGCGTTTGAAAAGTTCTGTCAAAGGACTGCACCTGTCGCCCCCCTGTACTTGGGACAAACTTGCAGAGCTTGTTGTTGAGGTCGCAAAAGCTGCGGCAACAGAAAACGGCCTTCTGCGTATCATTATAGGACGCGGCCCGGGCGGGTTCAGTATAGACCCGAAAGAATGTCCGGTGAGCAGCCTTTACATTGTCGCTTACAAGTTCAATCCAAAACCGGAAGAATGGTACGAAAAAGGCGCAACTGCCTTCCGTTCATCCATTCCGGCGAAGCCGGCACACATGGCGCGTGTTAAGAGTGCAAACTACATCTCTAACGTGCTTATGAAACGTGAAGCTGATGAACGCGGCTACGATGTTCCATTCAGCTTTGATGCTGATGATTTTATCGCAGAAGGTGCAACAGAAAACGTTGCTCTTGTTAATCAACAGGGAACACTTGTCATTCCTGAGTTCTCCAACGCGCTTGTAGGAACAACTATCATGCGTGCTATTGAACTAATGAAAGACAAAATCAAAATCGAGTTTGCCGCAGTGCGTGAGGACGACCTTTATAGAGCGAAAGAAGTCATTATCTTCGGAACATCATCCGACTGTGTCTCCATCGTACGTTTTGAAGGACAGCCGATAAGTGATGTACGTCCAGGCCCTGTTGCCAAAGAGATCAGACAAGTTCTCAAAGAAGATCTTGAAGTAAACGGACTGCCACTTTAGTCAGCTTTCTCTGACTACCAGCCGATAGTCCGTCTTGCGGCGCATAATGACTATCGGCTCTGGCTCTGCTTACGTATAAAATACTAAAAATCCGGTGCCGTTAATTTACGGCACCGGCTTTTTACACCTACGACACACTTACCTCACAAGACATCACAACTTCGCAGTACGTACTCATTGGGGAACGGGGTTCGCACTGAATATTCAGGAAAATATGTATGCACATTTTGTTGCTTGATCTCGGAAAAGAAATGCGCGGTGGACAATGGCAAGTCTTCTACCTTGCGCGAGCATTAGCCCGTTCTCAAGAATTTACAGTGACCATAGCAGCTCCTGCCAAGGCTCCTTTACTCACACATGCAGCAGAAGTAGAAGGTGTTACCCTTCTCCCTCTTTTCGGTTCCGGAGACTGGAACCCTCTTAACATATATAAACTCCGCCGCGCTGTAACAAAACATGGTGCTCAGGTAATCCACACAAACTGCGCAAAAAGCGCATCTCTTGGCGGAATTATAAAAAAAATGTGTGGCGATGCCTTCCGGCTTATACACACCCGCCGAGTGTCCTATCCTCTTAAAAATGGATGGAGTAGCAAAAAATATTTACTCGCGGATGCTGTTGTCGGAGTCAGTCAGGAAATCTCTGATACGATGATGGAGTCTGCTCCGCTACTTGACCGCAGCAAAGTTTCTACAATTCATTCAGGAATTGATGCCTCCCGCTATCAGGCTAAAAAAGACCGTAAAGACAGCCGAATGATCATCGGCATGATTGGCGCGCTAACTGAGCAGAAAGGACACGTTGTCCTTGTTAAGGCTCTTGGTGAGCTTGCAAAATGCAAGGATATCCCTGTCTGGGAAGCGCGCGTTGTGGGTGACGGCCCATTATTCGGTGAAATAAAAGAATTAGCTGAAGAGCTTGAAATCAGCAGCCATCTCGCCCTGCTTGGACGTCAGGATGCCCGCGAGCAACTGCCATATTTTGATATCCTTGCCGTACCTTCTGTAAATGGTGAAGGTTCTTCCGGCGTCATCAAAGAGGGCTGGGTTGGACAACTTCCAGTTGTGGCTTCCGATCTCCCGTCCAACTTAGAACTGGTTGAAGATCAGAAAAGCGGACTAACATTTCCGAACCATGATCACGAAAAGCTTGCACAGCTTCTTCACGACCTCATGCTGGATGAAAAACTGCGTGCAAGCCTTGTAGAAGGCGGAAACAAACGCGTTCAGGACTTTACTGACATGAGGATGGCAGCATCATACATGGAGCTGTACAAACGAAGTTGGTAACACTGAAGACACGCCTCTACTCTGTGCCGCCTCTGACACGGGAAAAGGATGCATGTAGACTGCGAACTACCCAAAAAGGCCTTAAAGACAGAAGTAAGGCGTAGAAAAAAACACTGCTAATTTCTGTAAAGAAATATACCGCGCCTTGTCCCGATATCGGGAAGGTGACACTCAAAATAATGCAAATCGTACATTACATCATGCTGCATGAATTTGCTTTATTCAAAAAAAAGGGGGAGCCGGCCAGGTTCCCCCTTTTCCATTCTGTTCCCCGTTGCAACGCTGCACAAGGAGAACAAGAACACTAAGAGATATGGTTTATGCCCTTAATGTTCCGGAAAAATATAGCCTGCAGTCATAACTAACTGCAGGCTTTTTTATGCTTACTCTTCGTTTACACGTTGAATCCGTGCGCCTACAGGAATAAGTTTTTCTTCAATATGCTCATAGCCACGATCAAGATGATAGATACGCTGCACATGAGTTTCACCTTCTGCTGCAAGCCCCGCTAGAACAAGCGATGCACTTGCACGAAGATCGGACGCCATAACAGGTGCACCACGTAATACAGAACCGCCTTTAATACGGGCGGTTCTCCCCACAGGGCGGATATCCGCACCCATGCGGGCGAGTTCCGGTGCATGCATGAAGCGGTTTTCAAAAATAGTTTCTTCCACCATTGAGGTGCCATCCACGTAGCACATCAACGCCATAAACTGCGCCTGCATATCAGTAGGGAAACCGGGATACGGCTGAGTGGTAATTTCAACAGGAGAGAGTTCGCCAATGTAAGTAACGCGGGTTCCTTTCTCTTCTTTTGTCACGCGCACGCCCATTTCTTTAAGTTTGCTGATAACAGCATCAAGAGAATCATTCGGGCAGTTTTCAAGTAACAGATCCCCTTTTGTAATTGCAGCTGCAATCATAAAAGTACCTGCTTCAATACGGTCCGGCATAATAGCGTAATCGCTTCCTTTCAGGCGTTCAACACCCTGAATGCGGATAACACTTGAACCGTGACCTTCGATCTTGGCACCACAAGCGATAAGGAAATTTGCAAGATCTATAATTTCCGGCTCGCGAGCAGCATTTTCTAAAATAGTTTCGCCTTCTGCAAGACTGGCAGCCATAAGCAGATTTTCCGTTCCGCCTACGGTTACTTTTTCAAAAACAATATGCGCGCCCTTCAGCCGTCCGTCACATTTCCCCATAATGTAACCGGAATCCACTTCAAAGACTGCGCCCATTTTTTCAAGTGCAGAGAGGTGCAAATCAACAGGTCGCGCACCAATGGCGCACCCACCCGGATATGCAACTTTAGCTTCACCAAGGCGAGCAAGCAGAGGTCCCAGACATAACACAGAGGCACGCATGGTTTTTACAAGATCATACGGCGCTTCCGGTTTCGGGTTGCAACCTTCTGTTTCAACAACTCCGTCAGCAAACCGCCCCGGACATCCGAGAATCTCCAACAGACTGATGGTAGTGCGAATATCACGCAAATTAGGCACGTTGGTAAAACGTGCAGGCTCTGCAAGAAGAATTGAGCCCATCAGAATCGGTAACGCAGCATTTTTTGCGCCGCTGACACGAATTGTTCCATTTAATGGAACTCCACCTTGAATAACTAATTTTTCCATATGTCTCCCTTGAATGGGTATCGAATATCGAAGAATGTGTTGCTAACGTAAACCCCAAAAATTTTCCCGATCATTGTACGATACAAAACAAAAGCAATATATGAGAAGCATTGCAGTCTTGCTGCATCAAACTTATTATTATTGCTGACAATGCAATGTACCGGGTTGACCAGATGCAAGCTCGGGATTAAAATTAAAAACAACATTCTAGATTATACAGCGAATATCAGTCCCTCTCATGTAAAGTCGTATAAGCCGACTTACCCTAGGAAGCAATAAATTTAAAAAAAATGAACTTTCTACTTGACCGGAAAGGACTAAGGCTATAGTACACATTCCTGCTTGTGGCGGATGTAGCTCAGTTGGTAGAGCACACGGTTGTGGCCCGTGTTGTCGAGAGTTCAATCCTCTTCATTCGCCCCATCCAAGTAAGAACGCCCCGTACTTTGTACGGGGCTTTTTTTATGATTTTTTATCCAAGTTCAGCCTACTGAAGACTTTTTATTGAGTTGCAAGCTGTCTGCAATGCTTTCTCAAGTGCATCAATTGCTGCAACGTTAACACTTCCTGTTCGCGCCTCGCGCTCGATCATCGCCGAACATGCAAAAACATCGTTTGCAGAAATATTACCACTGGCCCCTGCAAGAGTGTGTGCCTTGCTTGCCAACCCATCCCAATCCTCTGCGTCAAATAACACACGTACATCCGTAGCTGCATCCATGTAGGTTTCAACAAAAGTTTTCGCCACTGACAGGTAAATACGACTTTTACCGCCTACTCTTTCAACGCCTTCCGCAACGGACAGGCCCGGCAGGCTTGCCGGAAAATCTGGATTTTCCACTACATCAAATTGCTGCATTCGACCTATGGCTTTTTCAGAAGGAACACATTCCTCTGCACCATTGGCATACGCTGAAGGACTTCTCTTTCTTGAAACATATTTTTTTAACAATTCTACCAAAGCATCTAATTCGACAGGCTTTGTCAAATATCCGTCCATCCCTGCCCGTGTTGCCCTGTCCCTGTCTTCCTGCAACGTATGCGCTGTCATGGCTATCACCGGTAATTCAGCTAGCTCCAGTTCTTCACGCAACCGGATCGTTGTGGTAAAACCGTCCATTCCCGGCAACTGAATGTCCATCAACACCAAGTCATATGTACAAATAGAAAGCAATTCTATCGCACTATTACCATCCTTTGCGATGGTAACCTTCACGCCTAGATATTCCAGAATCTCCCGCATCACTTGCTGATTTATAGGATTATCCTCCACAACAAGGACTGTCATCCCTTCCAGACTTTCAGTTTCAGCAGCCAATTCAGAACGTACCCGCTGGTCAAAATCAAGTGCCCGTAAAATGTTGATCTTAAGCTGTGCAAATGTCACAGGACGCCGCAAAAAATCTGTCATAGAAAATGAACATTCACGATCCGGTAGAGCTTCATCTCCAAGCCTTGCAGCAACCAGAACCTTTAGCTCAGGATGTTGACACAAATAGTTTACAACAGAGCCTGTCATATCAAGCAATTCTTTGCTTCCGAGCACAACAAGATCATACTCTGCTCCCGGAGCTTGATGTTCCAGCTGCAATAACACCTGCCGTTCTGAGCCAAGCACAACAACAAGCATACCAAGCTCAGCAAACAGACTACGCCACATGGCACGCGCAGCAATAGAAGGCTCAAAAACAAGCACTCGCCACCCGGAAAAAACCGGAAGAATAATCTCCCGCTCATTCTCTGCAACAGCAAACGGCAACGCAGCGGTAAACGTGCTGCCTTTACCGACAACACTATCTACTGAAATAGAACCCTTCATAAGAGAAACCAGTTCTGCCACAATAGAAAGTCCCAGACCGGTTCCGCCATATTGACGGGAAGTTGATCCATCTGCCTGCACAAAAGTTTCAAACAGTTTAGCCTGTGCCTCTTTAGCAATGCCGATGCCTGTATCCTTTACAGAAAAAGCCAGCTGCACAACCTCATCGTTCTCACGGACATGTGGAATCTGGATAGGCTTCGTAACAGAACCTTTCAGAGCCACACGCAGCTCCACAACGCCACGGTCCGTAAACTTAAACGCGTTACCTACAAGATTTAAAAGGATCTGCTTTAACCGGAACGAATCACCACGCAGAACAGGCGGCACTCCTTCATCCACAATAACTACCAAATCCATTTCTTTTACAGCAACTTTTTCAGTGAATATAATGGCAAGTTCATCCAACACATCGCGCAAGATGAAATTTGTTTCTTCTATTTCCAACTTTTTCGCTTCAAGCTTAGAAAGATCTAGTACACCGTTAATCAGATGCAGCAAACTTTGTGATGATGCAGCAATAATCTCTGCATATTCCCGCTGTCTGCGCGTCATATCTGTAGTTTGCAGCATGGTTGTCATACCAAGAATTGCATTCATAGGTGTACGTAATTCATGGCTCACGCTGGCAATAAATTCGCTTTTTGCACTGTTCGCTCTTTCCGCCTCTTTTGTGGCCTGCTCAAGATCCAACGTTCGTTCAAGAACCTCTCTTTCAAGATTACGGCTTTCCGAATGCAGAAACATATCGTGTGCTTCAATATGATCAAGCATGCTGTTGAATGAGTCTGTAAGCTCTGCCAGCTCTCCTCTGCCTTCACGCTTTGCGCGTAACGAGTAGGTCTGCTTCACACGAACTCTGCGGGCAGTTTCAGACAGCTCACGCAACGGACGTAACAGTGTCTTGACGATAAGCCCGATTACGATGAGCACAACCATCGAACTTGCTATGAGGTTTGCAAAAACAGCAGGAATAAAGAGACTGAGAAAGTGATGATGAGCAGGATCAAATGTTGCGATTGAGGTAACTGTTCCGACATGAGAACCAGCATAGTAGATTGGCTGTTTGATAAGATATTCAGACGAGTCAGGAGAAGGAACCTTCTTTGCCTCTCTCCCCCTGTATGAACCGCATATCAATATTCCCTTTGCGTCATACAAAAAAAGCCCTGCGGTACTTTTATACGCCAACTCTTCATGAATAAACCGGGCTGCCTGCTCTACCCGTCCCTCCCCTAAAGGGGGAGCCAAATGCGTCGCCAGTACCTGAACATGTTTTGCATGAATCTTAATGAAATTATCTATACGCTGATCAATAGCAAACAGATAATACAGCATATTAAAAATAATAAGAAATATGGCGGTTAAAAGAATACTTACAGTAATAAAATTTTTTGTATAGCTGTCTGGAAAAAATTGCAGTTTGACTATCCGCTTCAGCATTGCAATACCGCCTATGATAAGCTTCTATCCATGCAAAAAAGCAAAACCTAACTCTCTTTCAGCATACCGTAGCAAAAAACTCAAAGTAATAAATGATTTAACAATCACTGGTTGTTGTATTTTTCTTCTTAACCAGCGAAACAAGCTGCTGTGCATCGGGACTACGCCCTAGGTACAAACACCCCACGTAACACACAGCCAACACGGGGATGCACAACAAGCTGGCAAGCCCAAACGGTGCTGCCCACCAGCATCCTGCGCCTACAGCAATACTCATAAATCCATACACAAGATTCCACCTGCTTAACTGAGTCAAACAAAGCCCCTGTCTTCGTAAAAAGGCATACAGTAAAATACAATTTATCCAGCCGCCACAGGAAACCGCAACGGCAAGCCCTACGCCACCCCAAAACTGCATAAAAAGCACACCCAACAGCACTGTCACCACTAGATTACATCCTCCTGCCAGTAGCGGAATCCGACTGTTCTGCTTGGCGTAGTACCCGCTCAACAAAGGACGCGTGACTGCAAAGGCAGGCAGTCCCACAGTAAATGCCTGTAACATGTTGGAAGCTATAGCAGCATCAAGAGCTGAAAATGCCCCGCGCTCAAAAAAAAGCTGTAAAACAGGGTGTGCCAACACATAAAGTCCGGCGGCGGCAGGAAGTGACAAAAAGAGCGTGAACTGAACAGCAGAAGAAAGAACCTCGCCATACTTTTGTCTGTCATTAGAAACAGCAAGTGAAGATAACGCCGGCAGTACAGCAACACCAATGGCAACGCCGATTAATCCCAATGGAAACTGCACTAGCCTGTCCGCAAAATAAAGTTTTGATATTGTTCCTTCTTTCTGAAATGACGCGAGGATAGTTACAAGAACAACGCTAAGTTGAAATACGGCACCACTTAATACTGTGGGTACCAATGTCTTAGCCAAGGTACAGGCATGAGCATCCCGCACCCTCCAAGCCCCCCGCCAGAGGCTTTTTCCATGAAAAAACATGAGTTGTAAAAAAACCTGCAAAACGCCGCCAATGACCAACGCGACACAAAGCGTTTCGGCAACTGGTAGGGAGCACCCCCACGCAATAGCGGCACCAAGCACCAGTGTAATATTCAACACCAGCGGTGCAAGCGCAGGCGCATGGAAATGCTTGCGGCTATGCAGCACGCCCGATAAAAACGCAACCAGACCAATACACACAAGATACGGCAGGGTTATCTTCAGCAACGTATTGGCATGTGCAAAAACAGCAGGAGACATGGATAGCCCCGGCGCTAATACCGAAGTAATAACTTCGCTTCCATATTCAGCAATAACCAGCAATAACGAAAAAATCCCGACAGTCCACAAGAGACAGGTACGTATAAGCGAGAACGCTCTATTCTCACCTTCCGTCTCACGGACATATGTTATCGATGCTGTCACAGCAGAAGAAAGAGAACCTTCTGCAAATAATTTTCTAAATAGATTCGGGATACGGAACGCCACAATAAGCGCATCAGCCAACGGCCCCGCACCGAGCAGAGATGCAATCAGAACATCACGTAACAATCCCACAATTCGGGAAATAAAGCTGCCCGCAGAAACAACTGCGGCGGAAAGAGATATACTCATCCATGAGTTTGATTGAGAATCCATATAGCCCTGTATCTTTTGTATAAAACTATCTGATATAATATAGTATTTGCTGAGTTTCTATTCAAATTGTACGGTACACAAAGATTACTGCAAGGTACCGAGGTATTCTTACTATGACCTACGAAACGGAAATATATGACTAAGCATTCTCTTTTGTTCCATTTACGCTATTTATCACCGTTACTCATTCCTTTTTTCCTCTTTTTTGTCGGAGGAATAGTGCTGGCTGTTCTCCAATCTCTTGGACTCGGACTGCCTTTCCCCTATGAAGGAGGATTACTCGACAGCTATAAAGAACTGCTGACACCGTATATGCTGCGTTCGTTTCTTCTGTCCATTAAAGTAGGTGCCGTAGCTGCCTTCTTTTCTGTAGTCATAGGAGCTGTTCTCGCTATGGGATTATGGAGAATGCCGCCAATGTTACAACAGGCAGGCGTTATCTACAAAATCCCCCTCATTCTGCCACACATTGCAGTAGGGTTTATCATCTTCTTTTTCTGGGCAAAATCAGGGCTTATATCATCTGCCATGTTCCATGCAGGCCTTACCTCCACGCCACAGGACTTTCCATCTATCCTGTTCGGCGGAGACGGTTGGGGGATGATTATTGCCTATACCTATAAGCAGATCCCGTTTGCCCTGCTCATGGTCTACGCATCACTCAAGCGGCTGGATATACGCCTGCTAGAAACAGCATACATGTTAGGAGCAGGCCGCTTTCGCACGTTTCGTACCGTCACATATCCACATATTAGCGGCGCTCTGCACTCAACATTCTGCATCCTTTTCCTGTTCGGATTCGGCGCATTTGAAATCCCGTTCCTGCTCGGCGGATCTCAACCTGCCATGCTCAGCATTGAAGCATACAATATGTATTTTAGAAAAGAGCTGCACCATCGACCTCAAGCTATGGCTATCCTGATCTGTATTTTCCTGTTCTCTATTGTATTTCTTACAATTTACCTGCGATCAGTGGCCAAAGCCAATCCAGAGGAAGCACATGGCTAACAACAAGCTGCGCCATCCCTTGCTGTTTTTATTTTTTGTACTCTTTTTTGCCGGCCCTACCGCAGTGCTTGTTGTCTCCCTGTTCGCCCCCGGCTGGACATGGCCGGATATTGTTCCTGCCCATTATTCCACCAAAGCATTGCAATCCGTATGGCAGCATAGCAACTCTATTATGCTGAATCTTGGAGTTTCCGTACTATACTCGCTGACAACAACACTCTGCGCTCTTGCGCTTTGTTTATTGCCAGCCTATCACTTTGCGCGGGTAAACTTTACCGGAAAAAATATTCTCCAAAGCATTTTGCTGGCACCTGCACTGGTTCCGGCAATGACGTTCTCCATGGGAATTCATCACGTATTTATTAGATTGTCACTAGCTGACACTTTTCCCGGGGTGGTGCTCATCTTGACTATTTTCAGCTACCCGTACATGCTGCGCGCCCTGATTTCAGGATTTGAGGCGTACAGTGAAGAATACGAGCTTTGTGCTAAAAACCTTGGTGCGTCATTGTGGATGCGCCTACGCTATGTAACCTTTCCGCTGCTGCTTCCGAGTATTATTGCGGGTAGTTCAGTAGTCTTTCTTGTAGCATTTTCGGATTATTATCTTGTCTTTTTGATTGGAGGCGGTGTTGTGCCATCCTTCACCGGATATCTGTTTCCATTAATCACAGGACCAGATAGAGCTATGGCAAGCGCGCTTACACTCATATTCCTTATTGTTCCGATCGTATTGTTTGTTCTTGTGGAACTTTCCGTACGCCGCTTTTATAAACGGGCAGGACTGTATTAAAAAATACGTCCCGCCTTCAGCCTCCAATACGATACAATCATGATTATTAAAAAAGCTTTAATTCTTCCGCAAATCTCACTTTGTGTCGCCATGACCCTGTGGGCAAGTTCCTTTGTCGCTATGAAATTTGCCATTGTGGCATTTTCACCAATGCTCGTTGTGTTTTGTCGTATGGCTATTGCCTCACTTGTTCTGCTTACCCAATGGCGTCGGATAGAACTTAAAAAAATCCCTCGAGAACACTGGAAAATATTTGCATTTCTGGTGGTCTGCGAGCCATGTCTTTTGTTTATGTTTGAAGCGCATGCACTTAAGTACACATCCGCATCACAGGCGGGAATGATCTGCTCTATTGTACCAATATTCGTCGCTGTCGGCTCCTTTCTGCTCTACAAAGAAAAACAGCCCAGAATAGTCTGGGCAGGTTTTATTACAGCCATCGGGGGCGTGACACTTCTCTCTATAAAGAGCATCGTGACAGATGCCGCTCCCAATCCCCTATTAGGTAATTTCTTTGAAATGATGGCTATGCTTTCAGCCACCGGCTATATTTTGACAGCAAAACGCCTTTGCGCATCTTATTCAGCCTTCACGTTGACGGCTCTACAGGCATGGATTGGAACCATCTTTTTCTTTCCGATTCTATTGCTCTCCGGTGAGACAATTCCGGTAAATGTACAGCCCGAAGCTGTTATGGCAATCCTGTACCTTGGAACCGCAGTAAGTTTTGGAGCCTACCTTTTTTATAACTATGGTCTGCGCCATGTTCCTGCCGCGCAGGCTTCTGCGTACGGCAACCTTATCCCTGTTATTGCCCTTGGCCTCAGCCACGTAATTCTTTCAGAGTCACTCACCGTTCTTCAGTACGCAGCCTGTATTCTCGTTCTTTCCGGAGTATGGATGAGCCAACGCAGAACCAAGCCAAATACGACGGAAAATATCTCTGCCGAATCCCCGCTAGTCCCTGTGCCGAAAGAGCAATAAAAATCTGTCACTATCTGATTTACAACGCAGACGAAAGTGGCTACTCACAAGGAGTTCATATTGTAGTAGTCCTTTAAGCTGCTACTATTTTTTCTTTTCAGAAGCTGTTTCAGGCAGAGGACTGTGACGGAATTCCACAAGGGTTACAGTTCTATCATCCCCAAACTCTCGTCACCTACTGACTATACGTTTATCACTCCTTGCTCAGCAGCCACTCCTTTCAGATTCTACTTTCAGGATTTCAAAACAATGTTAACTAAAGACTACCTTCTTCCTACCATGTCACTTTTCGGTGCAATGGTTCTGTGGGCAAGTTCATTTATTGCCATGAAAATTGCTGTAACAGGCTTTTCGCCTGTTACCGTTGTGTTCGGGCGCATGCTTATCGCATCCTTACTATTCATTGCTCTCTGGAAGAATTTTCGCGGTCTTAAGGTTCGGCGAGAAGACTGGAAGCATCTTATTTTTATGGCACTCTGCGAACCATGCCTCTACTTCCTTTTTGAGGCATATGCACTCAAATATACCTCTGCTACACAGGCTGGAATGATTGTTGCGACCCTGCCGGTGTTTGTTGCCATTGTAGCGTTCTTTGTTCTTAAAGAAAAACTTGCGCTTAGGGTATGGGCGGGATTCTTTCTTGCAGCCTTCGGGGTTGTAATGCTCTCATGGGGAGCAGAAACAACAGACAATGCCCCGAACCCGCTTTTTGGCAACACATTGGAAATACTAGCAATGATATCCGCATCAGGGTACATGGTCACCGCAAAAACGCTTTCTAACCGCTACTCTCCGTTGTTTATTACAGCATTGCAGGCATGGGTCGGCGCAATCTTTTTCCTGCCGCTTATTGCGCTCACTCCCGGAGCCTTCCCGACAGAACTCCCGTATGACGCCACCATCGCAGTACTGTATCTCGCGAGTGTTATAACCATGGGTGCATATGGCATGTACAACTACGGATTAAGTAAATTATCCGCAGGACAAGCATCAGGCTTCACCAACCTTATACCGGTATTCACCATGTTCATGGGTTTCCTTTTTCTTGGCGACAGACTCTCTCCCATGCAGTTTGTAGCATCCGGCTTAGTGCTTGGCGGCGTTATTCTTACGCAAACGTCGCCATCTAAAAAAAAGATAAAAAAAGTTACTGCATAAAGCCACATTAGTACCGTCGCGGCATTCATAACCCGATAAGTAAGCATTTTTTACAGGTATAAAACCCGCCATCCACAGTACGGGCACGCGCAAAAACTAGCGCGTGCCCGTATTTTCTTCTTCCAGTTCATTCGATGCTATCCCTGAGCATCCCGTTCAGATGACAGACTAAAAAATATTACAATCATATCGACGAGGTAAAGAATGTTTTATATTCTTTACCAAAATCATTCCGCTAATTTTTCTACGTTTTCAGGATGCTCTTATGCGAAAATTATTGCCACTCATCCTTATCCTGTTCTCTTTCCAAACAACATATGGAGGACAGCAGATAGGTCCATGTTCCCCTGAAGCTCTTGTCAAAGCTCAAAAGCAATTTTCGGAAAAAGATGAAATAGGACAATACGGAATTGCCAATCTGATTCTTGAAGAGAAATATGCTCAATGTCCTATTCTTGCAAAAACCTTTGAATACAAAGGCGCGAACAGAACGACCGAGCAACAGAAAGAGCAGAACATTCACAACTGGTTCATGCACCATCTGATGCTCTCACGCTTTCATGCAGAGAAGTATGAAAAGTGCTTGGAACTTGGAGAGCTCATGGTCGAACAGTATCCTAAAAATGAGCCAAAAGAGCTTTTTGACTCCATGAAGGCTATTCTTGCGGCATGTCATAAAGCCATTAGCAGAAATTGTTCTGATACCGCGCTAAGGAATGGTTTATTCTGGAAGGTTGACTCAGAAGCCCTCTACCGGTTTACCCAAGGCATTGTTGATGCTGTTGAGAATAAGGATTTAGCAGCCTTCCGCACACACATTAAAAGTGAGCTGTCCAGAGGGCTTCGTAATCGATACATGGACGGAAAAACTTTTTCTGAAGTCTTTACTGACGATTTCCGCGACACCATTCTGGAATATGGCCCGACCTGCTACGTGCACAGCTGGCGCGGAGTTGCAATGGGGAGGGGGGAAATCTGGATAACACCCTTGTCTTCAAATGAATTTACTATTCGAAGCGTTTGGAAATATGTACCGGAAAAATTCTATGCAGCCGATCTTCCGACAGGATGGGTTATCGATGGAAAAATGCTGACCCCAGACAGACTCAGCCGTCCGGGCATATCTAATGAATACTATGAGTACATCGCTAAACAATTCTCCATTACCCCTAAAGAAGATTTCCTGCGAAACACAGGGAAATACCTTAGCAGCCTCCCCCTCGCGAAAATTTCTGCACGCAGAGAAGACCTCACGCCCTCCCTTATAAATCCGGCAACACCTACTCCTGCGTTCAACCACGTTAAAACGAAAGAAAAGACGGTTCGCTTTGAACAAGAAAAGGACATATACACACTACGTGAAGAATATACATTGCTTGCGGAAATTCCCTCAGAGATATGCCAGTCACTGGCGCCGGACTTTAAAGGAACATGTCTCCAATCCTACCTTATCGAACTAGGCGAGGATACGGGTGGCACTATGGGTATGCTTACCAATGACTCAATTTATGGTCTGTTCCGCATGCCCGATAAAAATAAAATTATCGCACCGCTTGTTCATTTCTCCAGTTCTAACGATGCAAAAAACTACCTTGAAGATATGAATATTGCCCCATTGCAACAACAAAATTAATAGCAATACTGCTCGCGCAAACTGTTACGCAACAGGGGGCCATTAAAACAAGTCTTACGCTGTCTTTTATACCACTGTCAGGCAGTTAACTCGATTTGCATCACAACAGTATGCAACATCTTCCCCGAGCCATAAAAAAAGGCTGCCCATCAGGCAGCCTTTCTCATTTCTATACTTCAGAAGTCTTATCGACGGGAAGCAGGTTCAACAAACAATTTGTTGCCACGAATCTGGTTGCCGTTCATTACATTAAGAACTTCCTGTGCGTAGTCTTCCGGAACTTCAACGAAGGTGAAACGGTCATAAATATCAATTGCACCGATCATTTTACCAGGAAGTCCGGATTCGCCAGCAATAGCGCCTACGATATCGCGAGCGCCGATGCGGTTCTTACGACCAATGTTGATAAACAGACGAACCATGCCTGCCTGTGCGCCGGTGTCACCGAATGATTTCTTCTGCTCAGGCATTGCGTCACCGAGGTCACGGTGCATAAGAATTTTAAGCAGAGCAGCTGCCATCTCAGCAGTAGTGAGGTCACCATCAAATTCGTTCTGAATGAAATCGTCAACGATTGTAAGGTAACGGTCAAGTTCATGCTTGTGGATGTTGTCGCGAATTTCGTCGAGCAGTTTGCTTGATTTCGCATTTTCAACGTCCGCAATGGTTGGAACCTGATGCTGAACGATGCGAGCTTTGGTGAAGCGTTTGATATCGCGAAGTTTCCAGAATTCTTTACCGGAAACAAAGGTGAATGCACGCCCCATACGTCCTGCACGACCGGTACGGCCAATACGGTGAACGTAGTACTCAACATCGTTTGGAATATCGTAGTTAACAACAGCTTCAACGTCATCTACGTCAATACCACGAGCTGCTACGTCTGTTGCAACGAGCACTTCAATAGTACCTTTACGGAAACGGTTCATAACGCGATCACGCTGGGTCTGGTTCAAGTTACCATGCAGCCCGTCTGCCTGATAACCACGACCCTGAAGATTCGCTGTAAGTTCGTCAACACCGCGTTTGGTGGAGCAGAATACGATGGTAAGCTTTGGATTATATACATCGAGTACACGACAAAGCGCATCCATTTTCTGGAACGGACGAACTTCATAGTAAATCTGTTCGATATTAGGAACAGTAAGTACTTTCTGAGTAACTTTGAGGAATTCTGGAGCGTTGAGGAAGCGTTTTGCAAGCTGCAAAATCTCATCACGCATAGTAGCGGAGAAGAATACAGTCTGGCTTTTCTCAGGTACTTGCTCAAGGATGAACTCAATGTCATCGCGGAAGCCCATATCGAGCATTTCGTCCGCTTCATCAAGAACAGCCATGCTAATTTCCTGAAGAGAAATAGTACCACGTTTCATGTGGTCCATCATACGGCCCGGGGTACCTACAATAACCTGAACGCCGCGGCGCAGAGCTTTAATCTGACGCTCGATTGGCTGGCCACCGTAGATTGGCAGAACAAAAACGCCGCGCTTACGTTTTGCAAGTTGGCTGATTTCTGTTGCAACCTGAATAGCGAGCTCACGAGTAGGGCAAAGAATGATTGCCTGTGGAGATTTTAAACGCACGTCGACCTTTTCCAAAACTGGAATACCGAACGCTGCGGTTTTACCCGTACCGGTTTGAGCCTGACCAATTACGTCCTTGCCTTCGAGAAGAGGAGGAATGGCCATAGCCTGAATTGGAGATGCTTCTTCAAATCCCATGTCTTCAATAGACTTTAATAACTCCGGAGAGAGAGGGAGTTCAGAAAAAATACATCGTTCCATAATAAAATTCCTTATGCACTAACTGGCATCTTATGACTGCGCTGCAGAAGAAGCGAGTTCCCTGACGCACCTGTTCAGAGTATCGACTTTCTTGCCGGAGGGCTGTCTTTTTATGTTACATTCTATCTTAGAAGCTGTGCTCCGATCCGGAACAAAGGCGCTGGCGATCAGGGACACCGGGCGTCTGGAGCGAGTATACTTTGCTCCTTTTCCCGAGTTATGTTCACCAAGGCGTCTGTCCATATCGGTTGTTATGCCGCAGTAGAGCGAACCGTCTGCACATTGCACAAGATAGACTACCCAACTATTTTTCATCGACATCGTTTTATCTTGCACGATACCAGTCAATGCAACCATATCTAACCGTTGCTAACATTTGCAAGTTGCAGCGGTTGTATTTTCAAGCTTCAAACTATCGCCCGGTTTCAAGTCATACAGACGGCAATTCGGAGCATAGTTCTGTAACTGGTAAGCAAAATCTTTTGTATTCTGTTCAAGGACGGGGAAGGTGCCCCAATGCATCGGCACAACGCTTTTGCACTTTAGCAGGCGGCATGCAAGCGCTGCCTGTTTTGCATCCATGGTATACACGCCGCCTATCGGCAGCAGGGCGAGATCAATGTCATATAACCGCCCCCATAATTCCATTCCAGAAAAAATTCCTGTGTCACCGGCATGGTACACCGTGTATCCGTCGTCCAATCGGAAAATATATCCGACGGGAGCACCGGACTCTGTGGAGTGGTATGCTTGCGTCATAGTCACACTCACACCTTCCACAACAATGGTACCACCAATATTAAAACCGGATCCATTAATAACCTGTTCCTGCGGAACACCAGCCTCAACAAATTTTTGAGCTGTACCTACTATAGCACCAAGCATTGCGCCTGTGGCTTTACAAATTTCTACTGCTGAACCGGTATGATCACCATGATCGTGGGTAACAAACACAGCATCCGGCTTTGATGCCCTTTGCCATGTACTGGCGGCAGAGGGATTTCCTTCAAAAAATGGATCAATTAATATTGTCGCAGAAGGAGTTTTCAGTTGAAAATTAGCGTGTCCATTCCATTGCAATTCCTGCATGGGGTGTCCTCCGGCTAAAGTTGCAACGGCTACATGCCGTTCCAGCGTTTAACTAAAGCATGCTCAATGCCTAAATGATCGAGCATTCTACCTACCAGATGAGTACAAATATCTTCTATTGTCTCAGGCTTTGAATAAAAGCCCGGAGTAGGCGGCATAATAAGCGCACCGGCTTCATCAGCAGCGAGCATATTCTGCAAGTGTATACGATTCAGCGGCGTTTCGCGAGGAACAAGAATGAGTTTCCTGCGTTCTTTCAAAGTCACGTCAGCAGCTCTATGTATAAGGTTAGAACCTATGCCGTTAGCAATTGCACCAAGAGAAGCCATAGAACACGGACAAATAATCATGCCATCGTGCAACCAGGAGCCACTTGCCGGTGCTGCCCCGACTTCATGTTGCGTATAAACAAAGTTTGCGTAGGAGGTGAGGTGATCGAGACCCAGCCCTGACTCAAGCTCAAGGACTGTCTTGGCTGCATCAGATACAATCAGGTGTATCTCAGCCTGAGAAGTGGCGGCGAGTTCTTTGAGCAACAAAACAGTCAGCGGCATACCGCTAGCACCTGTCACTGCTACAACAATCTTTTTCATGACTCTCACTTACTATCGGAACATTGCTGTTCCGTTGTAACATTAATAAACGCGGGAAAGGCAAACTAACAGCAAAGACATTTCTCTTTGCGTTCTTGCCATGCAAGCGGCTTTAACAAACTAATGATACGAGTGCTAGCGAAATAACTTATTAAGTGGATTTTTTCTGCTTTTTTATACAATTTTGCTATTTTTTGCTTATTTTTTTTAAATTTGTTGTGCCAAGCTTAAAATATATGTAGCTCATGTTAGTCAAAATAACAAATATGTGATTAAATGCCGAATCATAGTATTTCTCGAGACACCTCGAGACATCATAGCATACCTTCAAGCATGCCACCAATGTTCAGCCCCGTTATATTTTACCTGCTTCCCGTTTTGCAACTTTACACCATTTTATGCTGACAGGGCATGCCAACGCGTTATATAACTTGACATCATTGACGCTCAAGTCTACTTAATCGCGCACGGGCTATTAGCTCAGCTGGATAGAGCGCTGCCCTCCGGAGGCAGAGGCCACAGGTTCGACTCCTGTATAGCCCACCACGCTGAACAATCTTATTGAAAGATATTGTAAAGGAACCCCTTGTATAACATGGGGTTCCTTTTTTTGTTTGTTCGGTTTTATAAGATGCTGAAAACTGAAATGTTTGTGCAGGATTCACCGTCAACGTGACATACACAGATGATATGCTCTTTACTACATTCTTTGAGGTTCCTTAAAAAGGTACTTCAGGAGACTGCAAGTAAACATCTAGGAAGGTATACCCCATACTTGTGGCAAACAGCATCAAGGGGAATCGTAATTTATCGGCGAGAGTTTGCTATCAAGGACCGGTAACACTTTTTTTCAAACTTAGCTTTTGACCTGCCCGCTACCTGTAACATTTGTTACAGGTTTATAGCGACGTCACATCACTCATCCGATACTGGTTATACAAAAATCGTACAGCTCAAAAAAACATTGAATGTCAAGAATATATCTACCTTTTCTAGACTCTAACAGTAGAAAACAAGTGTTCATTAACAACTTAAGCGTATCGCAGCTAAAAAAAACTGTATCTGCCATTATTTTAGGAAGTTAAAACGCTGAACCTTTTGAAAAAACAGTATTTTTACTTTTTTTTACAATCTTCTCTTTGGCTCTGAATGATGATTTTTGTATGTAACAACAGCTTTCACGATATGCAGTTACCTGTCTCCTGCAATAACCTGCTTTTTTGAAAGCAAAAAATCTCATATTCATGCGCCTTAGCGCAAAAGGAACAAGCATGGTTTACTTTTTTATTGCTGCTGCAATCCTTATCCTCGGGTATTTTACCTACGGTAAGCTTGTAGAAAATATCTTTGGTGTTGATGACAGTATCCCGACTCCTGCTATCCGTCTTGAAGACGGTGTCGACTTTGTTCCCATCAAAATGTGGAACATTAACCTCATTCAACTGCTCAACATTGCTGGCCTTGGTCCAATCTTTGGCCCAATCCTCGGTGCCCTGTACGGTCCAGTCGCCCTTGTATGGGTTGTTATCGGCTGTATCTTTGCAGGTGGCGTTCACGACTATTTCTCCGGCATGCTTTCCGTTCGTGAAAACGGCAAATCTATTCCGGAAATCGTAGGTGCAAACCTCGGCCTAACGGCTAAACAGCTTATGAACATTATTTCCATCGTCCTGCTGCTGCTCGTAGGTGTGGTATTTGTTCTCGGCCCTGCTGCACTTCTTGCTAAAAAAATCAACTTTGGCCTCGACCCTGTTATTGCAAAATACGTCTGGACCTCTTTCATCTTCGTTTACTACTTCATTGCTACCATCCTTCCTGTTGATAAAATCATCGGACGTATTTACCCGCTCTTCGGTGTTGCACTGCTCATCATGGCGTTCGGCCTTATCACCATGCTTATGGTAAAAGGTTACGACTTCTACCCGAACGGCCTCGATTTACATAACACTCATCCAAAAGACCTGCCAATGTGGCCGCTCATCTTCATCACCATCGCATGTGGTGCAGTATCCGGCTTCCACGCAACCCAGTCTCCACTCATGGCTCGCTGCATTACTAAAGAAAGCAATGGCCGTCCGGTATTCTACGGTGCAATGATCGGCGAAGGACTTATCGCACTCGTGTGGGTAACTCTTGGTATGAGCTTCTACCAGACTCCTGAAGCACTTCAGGCAGCTCTGGCAAATGGTGGCCCTGCTGCTGTTGTTGACCAGATTTCTACAACCCTCATGGGCCCTATTGGTGGTTTCCTTGCCGTTATCGGTGTTATTGCACTTCCAATCACCTCCGGTGACACCGCATTCCGTTCTGCACGCCTCATCATCGCAGACTTCTTCAAATTCTCTCAGAAAGAGAACTCCAAACGTCTGATGATTGCTGTTCCGCTCTTCCTTATTGGCTTTGCAATCACCAAAACCGAATTCTCCGTAATCTGGCGCTACTTCGGTCTCACCAACCAGGCTCTCGCAACTATCGTTCTCTGGACTGCCGGTGTATACCTTGCCCGCCACGCAAAAGCACACTGGATTGCGACTGTTCCGGCAACCTTTATGACTGCCGTATCCGCAACCTATCTGTGTAATGCAAAAATCGGCTTCAACATGCCGTACGAAACATCTGTTATCGTTGGCGCAGCCTTCGCAGCATTCTGCTTCATATGGTTCATGCTCAAAAGCAACAAACTGTCTGCTGCAAAGAGCGTTACCACTTCTAATTAAATAAAAAAGGGTCGTGACATAATGTCACGACCCTTTTTCATGTGTACTGCATTAAACAAAGCAACCTTTCAGCGATGCGTACTGTCATATCGCCGTTACAGTGCGCTGGAGTACGGGCGTCCCTTCCCGTTGCTTTCGGCTACCCTGATTTATTGTTGTACCAAAGTATGCAGCTGGGAATAGGCTTCCTCAATTGTACAAGGATCTTCTACCCTCTGCTGCAAAAATTCGTTTACTTTCGGAACCATCGAGATCGCTTTATCAACCACAGGGTTTGACCCATGGGAATAGGCGCCAATGTTTACCATATCTTCCACTTTCTTATACGCAGCCAGCAACTTGGTTACAGACTGACCTTCCTCGATAACTTCACGTGTACAAATATCGCTACGTAGGCGGGATACAGACCGTAAAACGTCGATTGCAGGATAATGTCCGTTATCTGCAAGATCACGCGTTAAAACAATGTGTCCGTCGAGAATTGAACGTACAGCATCTGCAATCGGTTCGTTAAAATCGTCACCGTCAACAAGAACAGTGTAAATTCCGGTAATACTGCCCGTCTCGCTGTTACCTGCACGTTCCAGAAGTTTTGGAAGCTGAGTGAATACAGTAGGGGTGTACCCTTTGGTTGTTGGCGGTTCGCCTGTTGCAAGGCCAACCTCACGGGCTGCCATTGCGAACCGGGTTACTGAGTCCATCATAAGCAGAACGTTTTTGCCCTGATCACGGTAAAATTCCGCCACTGCAGTTGCAGCATATGCAGCACGCATACGGACAAGCGGAGACTGGTCAGATGTCGCCACAAGCAACACGGAACGCTTCATTCCTTCAGGGCCCAGATCCTTTTCCATGAATTCCAGAACCTCTCGACCACGTTCGCCGATAAGCGCAATAACGTTGATATCCGCCTCAGTGTATCGAGCCATCATCCCCATCAGGGTAGATTTCCCCACACCGGAACCTGCCATAATACCAACGCGCTGCCCTTTACCCAAGGTAATCAAACTGTTGATAGAGCGTACTCCAACATCCAGAGGCTCCACAATACGCGCTCGGGAAAGCGGGTTAGGCGGCGTTGCGTACAACGGTTTATAGCCTTCGGCTGTAAGCATCGGTGATGCTGAACCAAGTTCATTGCCAAATGCATCAAATGCTTTGCCGAGCATGTCATTGCCCACGGGAAAGGTCGGCGGCAGACTGGAGTTTCGGATAAGTGATCCCGGCTTAATACCGCGCATATCGCCATACGGCATAAACAGGATATTGCCGTCCCGAAAGCCTACAACTTCAGCCGGAATCTGCTCTGCACCTTCCTCGGGGATAAGCTGACACACAGACCCGAGAGGCGCTTTAATTCCACACCCTTCGACGATCAGACCGACAACCTTGTTCACCTTACCAAAAGACTGGTTCGGCTCCAGATTGTTCAGCATCTCGAGGGCACCACGCGGGTCGATCATATCTGATCCTCAGGAATGACAAGCTGGTCTAAAATTTCGTCCACAGCCTGCTTACGGCTGGTGATCGTGTTATCCACCATGCCGTCGCGACTTTCAACAATGATACCACCAGCAGTGATTGCCGGATCAGATTTCACTGTCCACGCTTCTAGGCCGTTGTAGTGGTGCTGGGCATTCTGAATAATAGCCGAAACCATTGATTCATCATCCGGATGCACGGTAATAACAAGCTGTCTGCGCTCGTCCAGAACCTGCACAGCTTCTGCAAAAAGTTTTTCCATGGAAGCCTGACGGTTTTCTGACAGCTCCACTGCGCAAACTTTCTCAACTGCAGAACGCACAACGGTTACAAGATCACTGCGCCAGTTATTAAAGATATTGGAACACTGTCCCTGAATAGCGCCGAGGACACCGGATACTGAATCCGCGTGCTGCTGTTGGATTGCTTCAAGCTCCTGCTGAGCCTGCTGACAGCCCTGCTCGTAGCCTTCCTGACGTGCTTTTTCTTTAACCCACTCTGCTTCTTCCCGTGCTTTTGCGAGAATCTTAGATGCCCGTTCTGCTGCACGCTCACGCACCCGTTCCATGTAGGCGGCTTCTGTGGCATCATCCCACTGTAAGGAACGAGCCCCTTCCACGCCCTCCAGAGTGTGCTCGTTTGCAGCACCCGGGCCTGTGAAGATGGTACCCCACGCAGCCACACCCTTCGGTGCAGCTGTGTCGGATAAAATATCGCCTGAAAGAATATTAGATGAAGACATCGTTGCCTCCGCGGCCAATGGCTATTCGTCCTTCCATTTCGAGACGGCGTACAATCTTTACAATTGTCTGCTGTGCGCCCTCTACATCGGAAAGCTTTGTAGGCCCCATGATCTCCAGATCTTCCCGTATCATTGTTGCCGCACGCTCGGACATGTTGCTGAAGAATACGTCCTGCATATCTTCGGAAGCACCTTTGAGCGCCATGGTCATATCCTCGTTGGATACTTCTTTCAGGAGTTCGCGGATGCCGCGGCCGTCCAGTGTTGCCACGTCTTCGAATACGAACATGAGGTTTCGAATGTCTTCTGCCATCTGTACAGATTCTTCTTCGATCTCTGCGAGTACTTCTTCTTCGGTAGCACGGTCCACTGCGTTGAGAATTTCCGCAACAGCAGCAACGCCGCCCACTTTCTTGCCTTCCTTGCCGCCCATGGCGATAAGCTGGCTCTGCAACACTTTATCTACTGCCATAAGCATGTCTTCCGGTACTGCTTCAAGACGGGCGAGACGCATAAGCACTTCCGGTCTGATACCAGCAGGAAGCATCTGAATAAGCTCTGCGGCCTGATCTGAATGCAGGTGACCAAGAATAAGTGCCAGTGTCTGCGGATGTTCATTACGCAAAATCTGCGAGAGAATACGAGGACTGACGTTTTCAAGTTCACGGAACGGTGCCGGGCCGTTATCCAGTTCCAGCGCATCCATAATGTACTTAGCGGTTTCACTATCAAGGTTTTTCAAGAGCATACGACGGGTGGCATCCTCACCACCGGAAATCATCTCTTTGCCCGCGATCATTGAATGATGAAACTCGCGTAAAATATCTTCAACATCTTCTTTAGGAACTGTATCCAGTTCCATCATGGCTTTTGAAATTTGGGCAATGTCTGCACGGTCGAGACGTTTGAAGGTCTCGGCGGTGAACTTGTCCCCCATCGCCAGAAGTAATACAGCGGTTTTTTCCGCGCCCTTAAGCTGAGTGGCCAACTTTATGCCCTCCGGTATCTTTAAGCCAAGACTTCAAGATGCCTACAGCCTGTTCCATGTTCTGTTCGGAAATCTGTAATGCATGCGCCTTAATGTCTTCAATTTTCTTCAGTGCATCCAATGCATCAAGCTCTTCTTCACCTTCAATAAGCGCTATGCGCTCTTCGCCCATTGGAAGACCTTCAAGCCCTTCCATAACCTCGCCCGACTCAACTTTAGGCCGGATAAGCGCGAGGATAACCGGACGCACGATCAAGAGGAGGAAGAGGAACACAAGTACTGCATTCAGAATCGGTTTACCCATGCGCATTGCATAGTCCCCGATAACTTCAGCAAGACTGCGTTCGCGTTCTACATTCAGTTCACCAAAAGCGATACAGGAAACTTCAATGGCATCGCCGCGGGCTGTTTCAAAACCTACCGCATTGGAAACCAACTCCTTAATGCGAGCCATTTCTTCTTCGGAGCGCGGAGTGAAGACCATCTCGCCGGTATCCGGATTTGCCGCATACATACCATCAACTACAACCGCAATACTGAGACGATCAACCTGCCCCACTGGGGTCACGATATTCTGTTCTTCTTTGTTGATCTCGTAGTTGATAGTAGAGGTTTCGCGTGTGGCATTCTGCTGACTTACGCTACCGCCGATGCCGTCACCTCTAAAGTTTGCATCAGGGGTGCCTGCTTCAAGGTTTGCGCTACCGCGGGTTGTTTCCTCGCTTTTCTGTTCTGAACGAACAACAGCACTTGCAGGGTCATACAGTTCTTTACGGATAGTACGCTGGTTGAAATCAAGGTCAGCGTTAACTTTTGCAATGACCTTGCCTGCACCGATGATAGGATACAAGAGCTCTTGGATACGCATTTCCAGATTTCTCTGGATAGTCTGTTTGTGATCAAACTGAGTTGCAGTCATGCCTTCGATGGAATCTTCGTCTTCAGGATGATACAACACAGTGCCTTTTGTATCCGCAATGGACACACGACCTTTTTCCAGCCCTTCAACAGACATAGTGATGAGGTTGACGATTGCCATCACATCTTTGTCTGTCATTTTTTTACCTTCACCGAGGGTCAAAACAACAGAAGCAGAAGGCGGCATTTCGTCCTCAATAAACAGGCTTTTCTGAGGAAGTACCAGATGCACACGGGCGGAATCAACCGCAGGGAATTCCGTAATGGTACGGCTCAATTCGCCCTGAAGAGCGCGCTGGTAGTTTATTTTTTGTACAAATTCTGTCTGGCCGACTTTTACGTCATCGAATACCTCGAAGCCAATGCCCTGCCCAGTTAAACCACCTTCACCAGCAATCTTGATACGCATATCGTATACTTTATCTGCGGAAACAAGGATGGTGGAACCGTTGTTTTCCAGACTGTAAGGAACCTTTTCAGCCTGAAGAACTTTTACGATTCTATTTGCATCCTCAAGAGCAAGATTAGAATACAACAACTGCATGTCCGGCTTATTCAGCCAGAACAACAACGCGAAAAACACGCCGAGTACAGTAAGTGCAAGACCGCCGATAAATACTCTTTGTGAAAGAGTAATACTCGTCCAGAAATTTTTTGTGCGATCGACAGCATCGTTTAACATGGGGGACATTATTTACTCCGAAAAATACAGTTAATAAATGGCGATAAAACAGTATGGACTAGAACTGCATTTTGCTGATTTCGTTGTAAGCATTAAGAACCTTATTACGTACGGCAGACGTAAGATCCATAGCTACACTTGCTTTTTGCAACGTAATCATAAGTTCGTGCACGTTTTGCTGTTCACCTGAGGCAAAAGATTCAACCATAACAGCCTTTTCCTGCTGCATGTCGTTTACTTTCTTCACAGATGCTTCAACAGTATCCAAAAAGGACGTTGTTGATTTCTCTTCAGATGCAGTGGACTGCTGCACCTTTTTGTTTCCGGACGCGAAGCTGTTTAAAGCCTCCGAATACGCCTTCATACCTACACTCTGAATAGCCATAATCTACTCCCTAACATTGCCCGCCTAACCGCGGCCAAGCTCCAATGCTTTATTGTACATAGTTTTTACAGCATCCATTGAGGAAATGTTTGCCTCGTAACTGCGTTGTACAGTCATGAGGTTTGCCATTTCTTCAACAACGTTAATATCCGGATAAAAAACATATCCTTCTTCGTTTGCATCTGGATGCCCAGGCTCGTAAACCTGTTTCAGCGGACGTTTATCCTGCGCTACTTCTTTTACGCGGACGCCGCGCAAGTCTCTGTCCATCGCAGTCTGCATCTGTTTGCTAAAGGGATGATCGACTTCAGTAGCTTGCAAAACAACGGTCTTACGACGATAAGGCCCGCCTTCCGGAGTACGGGTTGTTTTGGCGTTTGCGAGGTTCATTGAAATAATGTTCATGCTTGTACGCTCAGTACTGAGCGCAGAAGCTCCGATATCGAGTGCTGTCATGAAATCCATTATTTAGCTCCACTTGCGATGATGCTTTTCATACCTTCAAAATTACTTTTAACCACTGTTGCCAGTGTATTGTAACGCATAGTATTTTTAGCCATCACAGCCATTTCTTTATCCATATCAACACGATCTTCACCGTGAACAACACGCAACGGCATTTTCTTTTCCCATTCCGGTCCGAAATTATTCGGATCAAAAGAAGCAGGAACATGTTTACCGGAGGTACGTGTCATCTTACCTCGACCATCAATGTTCAGCGCTTTTTGCAAATCTTCCTCAAACTTAACCCTACGAGCGAGATACCCCGGGGTTTTGAGGTTTGCCATGTTGCTCATGACAACATTCTGACGCTGCAACTGCATGTCCATAACCTTTGCACTAAGCAACATATGGGTTTCAAATAAACCTTTCATGCAGGTATCCTCCTTTTTGTTAGCCTTCCGGCCGACTCCTGTACGAAGGGAGCCAACGGCACTGAATATAAAGCAAAAGGCGTTCCACAGTTGCAACATATTATTTTTATTATATGTTTTATAGAGATGTCATTTTTATTCATAGAAAAAAAAGAGAAGGTGACGGAGATTTGTCACTCTGAACGAAAGAATCAAGATGACGATTCTTGGCATGATAGTTGCTTGACATTCAGCAGAAGCATAAAAGCAGAACTATTTTTCCTACACGCCTAATCGTATGAATTTGTGGGGATGTAGCTAAACTCAATAAGGATACCCGTATGAGCGACTACCAGACATTAAAAGTACTTGGCGAATACCATCTCGCGTTAGGCGATACCCAGAAAGCAATTGAATGTTTTGAGGGTGCAATCGAGCTTAACAACGAATCTTCTGAGCCGTTTCTCGGCCTTGCAGCAGTGAGTATCTTTGAAGGAGATTACGACTCCGCGTTAAAACTATACATGAAAGCTGCAACCATGGAAAAAAGTTCCCGTGCCCATGCCGGTATCGGTCTTGTTCTGGCGGAGCAAGGTAAGCACGATGAAAGCTTTACCCATTTCCTCAAAGCACTTTCCATTGATCCAGTGGATAAAGTTGCTCTTAACTGCCTGCTTCAACAGGGGTACAGCACCGAGCGCGTAGAAGAAATTCTTCCTGCTTTTGCACGCGCATTAGAAGAAGACGAAAACGATACAGCCGTGCGCTTCTCCTATGCAACTTGCCTCTTCTCTACAAACCGCAAAGAAGAGTCCATTGCAGAATTCAATAAAATTTTACGCCTTGACCCAGACCACAAGGCCACCAAAGAAGTATTAACGCACATAGCTGCTTAATATCCCTCCCACAAAGTTGTAAGGCACCCTGTACTGAAATAATATTCAGTACAGGGTGCCTTATTTTTTAATCAGTTTTCTAATTATACTTTTTTATGTAACTAGTTTAAAGAATACTTCGCGCCATACTTGTACTTTTATCATCTGTCTAATAGCGTCATTTAAGAAAACAAGTGTATGTTTTCTTAAGCTTTTCGACGGGATTCGTCCTGCGCAATCTAAATACAACAGGGAGTTAGATATGGCAGGAGCTACGGTTCCAACAAACACAGCAGTAAAGGACGGGCAGCACAGCCGCCCAATTTTCTCTGCTAACGCCTCCGCCCGCGACATGGTACTCCACTCACCACTATGGGAATTTTGGTATTCCGCTGATGGAACACTTGAAGTCGTTTCCAACGTCTGTGAACTTTGCTGTGGATATGAAGCAAAGCACTTTTACCGTAACTCACGATTCATGGAAGCCATTCTCATTGAAGAGCACCTTCCGCTGTGGCACGGCCTGTGGCGTAAGCTGAATGAAGGGGAGGTTTATGCATCTGCAGAATTTCAAATCCGCTTGCCGGATAGCAAAAAACGCTGGATGAAATTTGAAGCAAGCCGTGCAATGGACTGCCATGGTTGCTATTGCGGGATACGGGCTTTTTGTCATGACATTACATCTCACCGAAATGTTGTACAGCAGCTTACCCATTTCACATGGCACGACAGTCTCACTAAACTCCCCAATAGATCAAAATGTATTGAAAAAATTAAAAACGTCATCCACTGTGCACAGAAAGCAGGTCGTTGGAACTTTTCAGTAGTCTTCATTGACATTGACCGTTTCAAAAATATCAACGATTCGCTCGGACATGCAGCTGGAGATACTATTCTTTGTAAGCTGGCAGACCGCCTCCGCTCTTCTATATATGGTTTTGAAACAGTATTCCGAGTAGGCGGCGATGAATTTGTGCTGATATACGAAGATACATCCAATCACCAATCAGTTCACCGCTCTATCGATACCCTTATTCAACATATCAAGCGTCCCATCTTATGGAATGGCAAGCAAATCCATATGTCTGCCAGCTTCGGTGTCATGCATGGAGATCCCGAAGTGGATACAGCCGACCGTTATCTGCAAAACGCACATGTGGCACTTAATCACGGCCGTTCCAATGGAACAGACGGTGTTGCCGTATATGATTCGCAAATATTCTCCAAGGCTCTCAAACTCATCAGCATGGAGCTGGATCTCCACAATGCTCTTATCAACAATGAATTTTTTCTTGTATACCAACCAGTAGTTGATACAAAAACACGTTCAATCACTGGATTTGAAGCGCTTATCAGATGGAAAAACAGTCAGGGAAACATTATTTCACCAACTAAATTTATTCCATTAGCAGAAGAAACGGGGCTTATTTTACAACTGGGAGAATGGGTACTATTTGAAGCGTGCTCCACCCTTGCAGAGTGGCGCAAGAGCAATTCATTATTCAACGGGCTAAAAGTTAACGTCAACCTCTCAGCACGCCAGCTTTCCGATCTGGAATTAACAGACACCGTATCCCGCATTTTAGAAGAAACCAATTTACCGCCAGAATGCCTGCGTCTGGAAGTAACCGAAACCATGCTTATGGAAAATCCGGATTACGCAGATATTACTCTCCGTAGATTAAAAGCACTTGGTGTTGGGATATGTATTGATGATTTCGGCACAGGCTATTCTTCACTTATGTATTTGCAACAGTTCCCTATCGGTAACTTAAAAATTGACAGAAGTTTTGTTGCAGACATGGAAAAAAATCCCGCCAACTATGAGATAGTTAAAGCAGTGGTCGCGCTTGCGCATGCTTTGGGGTTAACCGTTGTTGCTGAGGGAGTAGAGGAAGAGGAACAACATATAATGCTGCTTGAAGCCGGATGTGATTTTTCTCAAGGGTACTTATTCTCTCGTCCTGTTTCTCCACAGATACTCCCGGATCTTGTCAGCACTATGCAACATTCGCAAAATCCGCTTTCTCAAGCTGGGTAACTTCAAGTACCATTGGGTAATACGTCACGAAAAGAATTCGACAGTGAGAAGCTACAATAGTATCCTCTTAGAATGTTAACTTCCCGTTCTACTAAAGAATCATTTTTTACGGGTGCAAGCACGATCATTCCAGTAATGCCGGGTATTGTACCCTTTGGTATGCTTACCGGTGTTGTAACTATCGCTGCCGGTATATCTCCACTTAAAGCCATTTTCATGACACTTTTCATGTTCGCAGGAGCAGCACAGGTTTCTGTTGCCCAGCTCATGACAGAGAACAGTTCAGCGATAATCATCATTGCAACAGCTATCATGATCAACCTGCGTTTTGTTATGTATAGCGCCTCCATTACTCCATATCTCGGCTCATTAAACCTATGGCAACGCTTATACCTGTCTTACACCTTATCGGATCAAGCCTACGCGGTATCCATTGTCGAATTTACCCGGAAAGACAGCCCATATCAAAAACTGCCCTTCTTTTTCGGCGCATGCACCTCTCTCTATGTCACATGGATGGCATCGACAATCAGTGGTATATTCTTCGGTTCGCTTATTCCTCCACAATGGTCTTTTGACTTCGCAGTACCGCTGACCTTTCTTGCCCTGCTTGTCCCCAATATTACAGACCGTCCGACTGCGCTTGCCGCAACAGTCGCAGCACTCACTGCTATTCTTACCGTTTCACTCCCTTACAATATGGGGCTTATGATCGGAGCGTTCGCTGGCATCTTTGCGGGGTATTTTGCCAGCAAAAGAAAGGAACTTTACCATGAGTAATAGTACCTTCTGGATTGTAATCTCTGTTATTGGCATTGCCACCATCATTATGCGCGGATCGTTCATACTCACTGCAGATCGCTTTAAGTTGAATACCAAATTCGCGGGTATTCTCAAATTCATTCCAGCGTCAGTTCTTGCAGCTCTTGTCGCACCTGCCATTGTTTACCATGAAGGCATGGTCAGTGCGCTACATGGTAAGGAGCGCATCTTGGCTGGAATAATCGCTCTGCTTATCGCGTATAAAACACGAAATATTTTCTTTACAATTCTTAGCGGAATGGGAACCTTATACTTAATACAATACTTCTTATAACTAGATCACAGAAAAATGGCTCTCCTACACTGCTACATAAATTCACACCAGCAATGCAGCAACATACGGATTCACAAAAATATAATCACAGACAGGTTTGAATATATAAAGAAAGCCGGTTGTCGTATGACAACCGGCTTTCTTGTATGCTTATTCCCAAATCTGAAAGAAGAGCCCTTCTTAGCGCTCTATCAGACAAAAAAAAGACCGCGTTTCAAACGAAACGCGGTCTAGAAATAAATCTTGGCAGCGACCTACTTTCCCACAGGCTCCCCTGCAGTATCATCGGCGATGGTCGGCTTAACTTCCGAGTTCGGAATGGGATCGGGTGTACCCCAACCTCCATGGCCACCAAGAAAAATATGGCGGGTTAGTCTGTTCTTTGGAAAGGCGAGCAATATTTACCTTGCTGCCACGTCAAAGGACGAACCCTGAAATATTAATCTAATAGGGAGGAAAAGAATGATTTAGTGTAGAAAAATAAGGCTCACGGACTAT